>JAEUTR010000520.1 GCA_016787365.1 Bacteroidia bacterium | reverse complement strand
CGATGACAAAAACGGAGGATTCAATAACCCGATTTTAAAACAGGAATTGCAAAAACGAATCCAGCAAAAATCTGATAAAACTATCTTTTCTGAATTTTTAATCTTTTTACTCAATCAGCAAAAAGATTTTGAAGGTTCGTTTGTTCAAAGCAAAGCACTCGACAAACGTCAGAAATCTGATGGCACACGTTTAATGGAATTGGCAAAACTCTGTGTTAGTAATGAAAATTATGTTGTAGCCGAAAAATGCTACCAATATGTTATTAGTAAAGGAAAAGATAATCCATATTACGATGTAGCAAACATTGAAAAACTGAACGCCAATTATTTACAAATTACAAATCAGTTAAATCCTAATACGGCTGAGGTTTTAACTTTAAATGCCAATATCGAAAAAGCAATAAAAGAATATGGAATCAGCAACTTAACATTACCTCTTATTAAAAAATCTGCATTGCTAAAAGCATACTATTTAAATAACCCACAGGAAGCTATTCAATCATTAGAAGAAATCACCACGCAATATACGTTTGACAAAAATAGTTTAGCGGAAATAAAAATAGATTTAGGTGACATGAATTTATTGATTGGAAATATCTGGGACGCATCACTATTATATTCTCAGGTAGAAAAAGATTTTAAATATGAACCGGTTGGTCAGGGAGCTAAATTTAAAAACGCAAAATTAAGTTATTATGCATCAGATTTTAAGTGGGCAAAATCCCAGTGCGATGTTTTAAAAGGTGCAACCACTAAAACTATTGCCAACGATGCTCTGGATTTATCTTTGATCATTACCGATGCTATTGGAATCGACACAAATGATGTTCCGCTTAGTATGTTTGCCTCTGCAGAATTATTGATATTACAGCACCAGTATGATAACGCATTGGCCAGATTAGACAGTATTAATTCTTTGTTTAGTGAGCATACCTTAGGTGATGACATCTATTATAAAAAAGCAGATATATATAAAGCTACAAACCATTATGCCGAAGCGGCTAAGATGTACGAAAACATTATTGAATTTTATCCAACAGAATTGTATGGTGATGATGCACTGTTTAAAGAAGCCGAATTATATGAACGTTATTTGAATGATAAAGAAAAAGCAAAACAACTTTATCAAGATGTGTTAGTAAAATATCCGGGGAGTATTTATGTAGTGGAAGCAAGAAAACGATATAGAGATTTAAGGGGAGATATAGTTAATTAGTAAGTTGTAGAGCGAATGAGAAAAAAGAACAGATACTAAATAATTGTACATTCATAAACAATTTAATTCAATAATTTTTTAATTCAATATCACAAAAACTGAATATGTATATATATAATGTAACAGTAAGTATAGAAAAAACATTAGCAGAAGATTGGTTAAACTGGATGAAAACAGTTCACATACCGGATGTGCTAAGCACCGGTCATTTTATAGAAAATAAAATCTGTAGAGTATTGAATGTTGATGATGAAGGTGCTACTTTTTCTGTACAATATTCATTTGAAAAAATGGAAGACATTGAAACATACCAAAAAAATCATGCGCCGCGTTTACAAGCAGAGCATAGTAACCGTTATGAAGGCAAATATGCTGCATTCAGAACTTTATTAGAAATCGTTTAATGAAATATGTTGTTTCTATACTGTTTTGCATAACGTTTAGTTTAAGCTTTTCCCAAAAAATTTTAGAAGTTGATATAACCCGCTTTAACCATCTAAAAACAATTCAGCTATCTAATGGTTCGTATTTAGAATATAAATTAAAGGGAGAGCATAGATATAAAATTAATAAGATGGTTAATATGAAAGACAGTGCAATCATTTTTAGTAATGACTCGAGTATAAAATTATCAGACATTAAATGCATTAAAATGAGAAAGGCTAACCATCTGTATAAATTATTTGGCAACTTCTTTTGTGCAGGAGGAATATTATTTGTTGGGCTTGACACCTTTAATAATTTTACAAACGGCACAACTCCTTATGTAAATCAAACGGCAGTAATTGCTGGAGCAGGACTTATTGCACTGGGGCTCATTATAAAACAACTTTCTATAAAACGAATAAGAATCAACAAACATAAATCTTTGAGAATTTTAGAAACAAATTATCAAAACTTAAAATAAATAAACATTGGCATCACCCGTAAAAGCAAAAAAACATTTAGGTCAGCATTTTTTAACTGATTTAAATATTGCGCAAAAAATAGTAAACGCCTTGCCTCAGGATGATTTGGCAATTTTAGAAATTGGCCCAGGAACAGGAGTTCTTACCCAATATATGATTGAGAAAGATAATTTCACA
This sequence comes from Bacteroidia bacterium, assembly GCA_016787365.1. Lineage (GTDB taxonomy): Bacteria > Bacteroidota > Bacteroidia > B-17B0 > Aurantibacillaceae > UBA4416. Next base: position 1,274 of record JAEUTR010000520.1, on the reverse strand, counting down.
GCGTTTGATATTGATACCGAATCTATTGAATTTTTAAAAGAAAAATACCCCCAACACGAACATAAAATTCATTTTCAGGATTTTTTGGAAGCAGACTTAACGCCATTTGCAAGCAAAGGAAATTTTAAAGTAATTGGAAATTTCCCGTATAATATTTCTACCCAAATTATGTTTAAAGTGTTAGATCACAGGGCAGATGTAACAGCTTTGGTGGGGATGTTTCAGAAAGAAGTAGCAGTGCGTATTGCCGAAAAACCAGGATCTAAAGCGTATGGCATTTTAAGTGTTTTGCTTCAGGCATTTTACAAAATTGAATATTTATTTACGGTAAGTGAACATGTCTTTAATCCTCCTCCAAAAGTAAAATCGGCAGTTATTCGTTTAACCAGAAATACCACCGAAAAATTAAACTGTGATGAGGATTTGTTTTTTAAAGTGGTAAAAGCATCCTTTAATCAACGCCGAAAAACAGTGCGAAATTCTGTAAAGGTATTAAGTGGCAATGCACTAGTAGAATCTGTTTATTTAGACAAGCGAGCAGAACAATTATCTGTTGCTGAATTTGTAGAATTAACTAATTCTATAGAACAGGTCATAAAAAAATAAATTCGCCTACAAAAGAGTATCTTTTACCTAAGTTATTACTACAGGTACAAAAGCTTTTATAATTTAGTATAATGCTAAAAACGAAACGAAATATTTTTATTCATCTTTTAGGAAGTTTTATATTTTTAGGTCTACCCATTTTATTTTCTCCTGACTTAAATGAGCATCATTCAATTATGGATGTTTTCAGCAGTCGTCCGTTTCAAAGACCATTTGTGGCAACTTGTTTATTACTGGCTTTTTTTTATGCAAACTATTATGTGTTTATCCCTAAATTTTATATTCCTAAAAAATATGTTCTGTTTTCTATTGTAGTAATCATCTCTTTTTTAATTGTATTATGCGTTCCCGAACTAGTTTTTTTTGGCAAAAAGATGGTGCCTCCTCCTCACCATATGTTACACCATCTCGGACCTCCTAAAAATCCATTTGGATTAATGATGAATCATCATCTTTTTCAATTTATAGGAGTGTTTGTGTTTTCTTTACTTTTAAAAATAAGAGAAAGATTAAAGCAAACAGAAACAGAAAAAACAAATGCGGAATTATCCTATTTAAAAGCGCAGATTAATCCTCATTTTTTATTTAATACTTTAAATAGTATTTATTCATTAGCTATTTTAAAAAGCGAAAAAACAGCAGACGCCGTTGTGAAACTATCCGATATG
>JAEUTR010000517.1 GCA_016787365.1 Bacteroidia bacterium | reverse complement strand
ATAATATTTTTTCTCCAATTTCTACAACTGAATTCATATCATGTGTAATAACAATAGTTGTGATATTAAACTCTTTTGTTAAACTCTGAATTAAATTATCAATCACAATAGATGTTTTAGGATCCAAACCTGAATTTGGTTCGTCACAAAATAAATACTGTGGATTGTTAGCAATAGCTCTAGCTAAGGCTGCTCGTTTTTTCATACCTCCGGATAATTCTCCAGGGTATAGGTTATTACGGTTGGTTAATTGAACTTTATCTAAACAAAAATTTACCCTATCCAACTTCTCTTCTTTAGTCATGGTGGTAAACATATCTAATGGAAACCGAACATTTTCTTCTAAGGTTTGTGAATCAAATAAAGCTCCTCCTTGAAACAACATCCCTATTTTTTTTCTGACTTCTTGTTTTTCTTTTACCCCAAGCACCGGAAAATTAAGTCCATCATACAAAACTTCTCCTCCGTCAATTTCATGTAAACCCACCATTAATTTCATAACGGTTGTTTTACCGCTACCACTCTCTCCAATAATTAAATTGGTTTTACCTTGCTCAAAAGTAAAGGATACGTCATCAATAACTTTTCTATCGCCAAAGCTTTTTGATATGTTTCTAATTTCGATCATGTTAAGAATAATTGGGTTAACAAGAAATTAAAAATCAAAATCAAAATGCTACTGTATACTACGGCCGCTGTGCTACTTTTTCCAACCTCTAAAGCTCCACCGTGTGTATAATATCCAAAATAAGAAGAGATAGAAGTGATTAAAAATGCAAAGGTTATGACTTTTGTAAAAGAGTAGTACAATTTCCAAGGTTCAAAAAACGCCTGTATTCCAAAAATATATTCATATGAAGAACAAGCTCCTGTAGCAATTCCCATCACATACCCTCCAAAAATCCCTAAGAACATACTAATGGCTATTAAAAAAGGCATAATCAACATTCCGGCTGCTATCTTAGGTAAGATTAAATAACCTGCTGAATTAATTCCCATAATCTCTAAGGCATCAATCTGCTCTGTAATTCGCATAGACCCAATTTCAGAAGCAATATTAGAGCCAATTTTACCGGCTAAAATTAAACACACAATTGTTGGAGAAAATTCCAATAGCATGGATTCTCGCGCTGTATAACCAACCGCATATAATGGAACTAAAGGACTTGTAAAACCAAAAGCTGATTGAATGGTTATAACACCACCCATAAAAAAAGAAATAATAGCGATAATAGGTAATGAACTAATACCAATATTATCAATCTCATGAATAATTTGCTTCACGTACACCGATAGCTTTTCAGGCTTACTAAACACTCGTTTAATAAGAATAAAATACCTACCTAAATGAAAAAATAAATTCATGATTTTTGAAAGGCTAATATACGATTAAGTGTTTGATTTTTGAAGATGATTTAAATAAAAAACGCCTTCGGATGAGCGAAGGCGTTGAGTTATAAAAATTTAAAAATTATAGTCCTGTACCAAAATGAGTCATGCTTTCTTTTCTGGTAGGATTAATTGTCATAACCGGTAAATTACTAATGTCAACCACTCTCTGAGCTTCAGTACCACTGAAAAATTCTTTGATACTTAAATTTGGTTTATTCATGATTACAATTAAATCCGATTCAATTTTGTTAGCATATTCTACTACTGTATCCGCTACGCTATCACTTGCCAAAGATTTATTGGAACAAGAAATCCCTTTTCCTTTGATATATTGTTTTACTTGGTGAGAATACGCTAATAATTGGTTTTCGTAAGCAGCATCAGATAAACTAAATACACCTAAAATACGAATAGATGCGCCAAAATAATGGGCAAATTGAACTGCAACATCCACTTTTTCACGGGATTCGCGAGACAAATCCAATGGTAATAAAATATTTTCACAACCATCTTTATGATCTTTGCCACGAATAGAAATAACCGGACAAACACATTCTCTAATCATTTTAGAAGCACTTGCACCAACAATATTTTTAGCACTCATGTGGCTTTCTAAGCCCACAATAACCAAAGTGGCTTTAATTTCTTCTGCAACCCTTGGAACTTCAATATAAATATTGCCTTTTACATTCATAAACTCAGTAGGTACACCACTTTCCGTCTCTGTTTGTTTAGTCAAAGCTTTTAATTCATCGTACATTTCCTCACCTACTTTCTCGTAGCTATGAAGTAAGATAATTTTTGAATGAGTATATTTAGCTAAATTATAGGCTTGTTTAATTGCCAATAATGATTGCTCGGTAAAATCGATAGGAATTAGCAGGGTGCCACGCTCTTGTAACTTCATATGTAAGGGTTTTAGTTTAAAACTTATGATTAAGAACTCACAAAATTAGTCAAATTAATGATATTTAGGCATTTATATAATTTATTTTTAAAATTTGACTGTTAATTAAATAAATTTACCGATATTCGCACCCTAAATTATTAAAAAACAACAAAATGGCAGTAAAGATTAGACTACAAAGACACGGTAAAAAGGACGCAGCGTTCTTTCACGTGGTAGCAGCGGATGGTCGTGCACCAAGAGATGGAGCTTTCATTGAAAAATTAGGAACTTACAATCCTAATACGAACCCGGCAACAATTGATTTAAATTTCGAATCTACCTTAAAATGGTTACAAAACGGTGCTGTACCTACAGATACTTGTAAAGCTATTTTATCTTATAAAGGTATTTTAATGAAAAAACACTTATTAGATGGTGTTAAAAAAGGTGCTTTAACTGAAGCGCAAGTGGAAGAACGTTTTGCTAAATGGTTAGATCAAAAAGCCAGCAAAATTAATTCTAAAAAAGATGGTTTATCATCTGCTGAGAAAAAAGCAATAGCTGATAAATTAAAAGCTGAAACTGCAGCCAAAGATGCGAAAGCAGCTAAAATTGCAGCTAAAACTGCTGTTGCTGAAGCAGCGCCTGCTGAAGAAACTGAAGCACCGGCAACTGATGCTCCGGCAGCAGAAAATACAGAAGCATAATTTTTTAATTAAATTACATTAAAAAGCCCCGATATTATATATCGGGGCTTTTTGTTTAAAAAGGATCCGGTTTTTATTTCCCTAATGAATTTAACCCATCAACAGCAGGCTCATAATTTGGCTTTAACTGTAAACACATATTGTAATCAGCAGAAGCATTGCCATTATCATTTATTTCCTGGTAACAAGCGCCTCTGGCAAAATATGCTTCGGCATATTTTGGGTTTACCGAAATGGCATTGGTAAAATATTCTATTGCTTTTTTTGGATTTTTATTAATTCCATATTCAATGGCTCCTAAATTATATAACGAAAAAACATGAGACGCATCTTGTTTTAAAATTTGGTTATACAATGTCACGGCATCTTTTATCTGATTAAGGTCCTGAAATAGTTTTGCTTTTGCATACAAGGCATCCGTGTTTGAAGAACTTAAATTAATTGCATTATCATAATACTCAAAAGCTAAAGGATTTTTTCTAGACGCATAAATTAAACCTAAATCTAAAAAAGCACCATAATTTTTATTATCCTGTTCAATAGCTGTTTCTAAACTAGAAATTGCTTTTACTGTGTCTCCTATTTCTTTATAAATGGATCCTTTTAAATAATATGCTTTTGCTAAATTTTCGTTTATTTTGAGCGCTTGATTAATTTTAGCAAATGCATTTTCATATTGCTTTACTAAATAATACAACTCTCCTAGTTTCAATAAACCATCCGTGTTTTCAGGAAATTTTTTAACAACAGATTCTAACACATCTTTAGCATTTCTGGTTTCATTGGAAGCAAAAAATATATCTGCCTCTGTTAAATAAAAAGCAGCATTTGTAGTATCCATTCTTAAAGAACGTTTTGAATCATTAATCGCATCATCAAACTGCTTAAACTGCATATATATTCTGGCTCTCTCATTATACAAATTCGCATCATCAGGGTTATCCAGAATTTTTTTATTTAAGGCTGCTAATTCGGGAGAATTAATGATTTTTAATAGTGAATCGGCATGCTTTGAATTCTCTACAATAGTTTCATCCCCTTCTTTACAGGAAAAAAAAGAAATAGAAATGATAATAAGTGCTACTATTTTTTTCATTATAAATTTATAAATCGTTAGCCGAAGCAATTAATTCTGCAACATCTAATACTTTTGTTTTATCTTCTTTATTAAAATGTTTTACTCCATCCGTCATCATGGTATTGCAAAAAGGACAACCTACGGCAATAACATCAGGATTATGAGACAAGGCTTCTTCTGCTCTCTCCACATTTACTTCTTTTGAGCCTTTTTCTGCTTCTTTAAACATTTGAGCTCCACCTGCTCCACAGCATAAACCATTGGCTTTACTGCGTTTCATCTCTACTAACTCAGCATCTAATTTTGAAATCACATCACGAGGTGCTTCGTAAACATTATTTGCTCTCCCTAAATAGCAAGGATCATGAAAAACTATTTTTTTTCCTTTAAACTCTCCACCTTGTACTTTTAATTTTCCTTCATTAATTAATTGTTGAACCAACTCCGTATGATGAATAACTTCATACTTACCACCTAACTCAGGGTATTCATTTTTAATCGTATTAAAACAATGCGGACAACCTGTTACAATCTTCTTAACGTCATAACCATTTAAAATGGTGATGTTTTGCATAGCCTGCATTTGAAATAAAAATTCATTTCCGGCACGCTTTGCAGGATCTCCTGTACAAGATTCTTCTACACCAAGTACCGCAAAATTTGCGCCTACATGATTTAAAATACGAACAATGGCTTTTGTAATTTTTTTTGCTCTATCGTCAAAACTACCACTACAACCAACCCAAAATAAAATATCCGGAGTTTCGCCATTGGTAATTTTTTCTTGCATTGTAGGCACTTTTAAAGTTTCCATATTTTTTTCAATTATATATTATGGTTGATAACCCCTATTTTTCAAAAACCTGAATGGTTACATTTTTTTCAACCAAATCCGTAAATCTTCCTTCATATCTTGTAGCTCTTACCATGTGATTATCCACCCAATGATAATTACCTCCTCGAGGTTTACCCATTAACAAACCGTGGTATTTAAACCCATGTTTGTTTAACCATCTTTCTGTTACATCACGATGTTCTTCGGTGCGCGAAGTAAAAAAAGTAATGATATGCCCTTCATTATACCATTTATTTAATGTCACTAAAGCTTCGGGATACAATTCAGCCGTTTCCATACGCTCTGGTTGTTCATTGGGAATATCATCACAAATAGTTCCATCAATATCTATCAAATAATTTTTTACATTTTCCGGTAACACCGGACTAATTTTTTGACCGTTTTCTTCTTTCTCAACTAATTTAAAATCTGTACTCATACTCTATTTTTTAATTTTCGTTTATCCAATTTGCTCTATCTGCCGGGCTAAATTGCCAAGGCGCTCCATTGTTTTCCAAATTTGAAAACATACCGTTTAATTCGGTTGGAGCTAAACTTTGTTCTAAAACTAATTGCTGACGTAAACCAACAATGATTGCCAATGGATCAATATTTACCGGGCATTCCTGAACACAAGCATTACACGTATTACAAGCCCACACTTCCTCAGCAGTAATATAATCTCCTAATAATGACTTACCATCGTCTACAAATGTTCCGCCATGTTTGTCAATATTTTTTCCAACCTCCTCTAATCTGTCTCTTGTATCCATCATAATTTTACGAGGAGATAGAGCCTTACCTGTTATATTTTGAGGGCAGGCTGATGTACAACGTCCACACTCCGTGCAAGAATATGCATCCAATAAATTTTTCCAAGTCAAATCCGTTACATCTTTTACACCAAATTTAATAACCGCATTAGGATCTAATACCGGTTGATAAGCAGGATCGAAATTTGGCTTTACAACATCTGTCACTTCAAATAAATTATTGAACTGACCTTTAGGTTTTAAGTTGGAGAAATAGGTATTAGGAAACGCTAATAAAATATGTAAGTGTTTTGAAAACGGTAAGTAGTTTAAAAAACCAAAAACCATAAATATATGTCCCCACCAACCAATACGTTCAATGACATGCAAACCTGCATTTGGCATTCCTCCATAAACTAATGGTCCTAAATGACTACTAATTGTTAACCCTAAAGAACCATCGCCTAAATTTTCAGCATGCGATTGACCTCTTGAATATAAAACTTCATCCGCTCCATTCATCATAAAAATAAAACAGATTAAAGTAATTTCCATAATTAAGATAATATTGGCATCTAACTTTGGCCAACCATTTAATTCGCTTTTAACTAAACGGGGAACTTTCAGTAAATTTCTTCTTGCTAAAAACGCCACAGTTCCAATGAATGCTAATACTGATAAAATTTCGATAAAGCTTACCATAAACGTATAAAAACCCCCTAATGAAGCTCTGAAAGCTCTATGATGTCCCGTAATTCCATCAAAAACGATTTCCAATAACTCAATTTGAGTGATTACAAATGCTGTGTATAAAAACAAATGTAAAATTGCGGGAATTGGACGCGTGAACATTTTCTTTTGTCCAAGTGCTACTAACATCATGGTTTTTAAACGTTCGCCTTTGTTATCTTTAATGGAAATATCTTTTCCTAATAAAATATTGCGACGAATTTTTTTTGCATTGATGAAAAAAAACGTGCTTGAACCAATAAGTAAAGC
>JAEUTR010000490.1 GCA_016787365.1 Bacteroidia bacterium | reverse complement strand
GGATTTGTAGTAACGACAATGATTGCATCGCATTGGTTAGGGCCAAAACGTAAAACAAAAATCAAGTTAGATTCATTTGAATGTGGTATCGAATCAGAAGGAAATGCCCGTTTACCATTTGCCATTAAGTATTTCTTAGTGGCTATTTTATTTGTACTTTTCGACATAGAGGTTATTTTTATGTATCCTTGGGCTGTAAACTTTAAAGAGTTAGGCATGTTAGGTGTTATAGAAGTATTCACATTTATCATCTTATTATTAGTTGGATTCTACTACATGCTTTCTAAAAAAGCATTGAAGTGGGAAGAGTAAATTAATTATTGAAGAAAGAGTTAGAGAAGTATAGAGTTTTTTATTCAACAACTCAAAAATTCATCAAATCAAAAAATTGAAAGAATGGCAAAAGAAATTATAAAACGCACCAAACTAGAAATCGCTAAAAGTCCTGAAGGACTTGAAGGACCTGGTTTTTTTGCAACAAAATTAGAAGATGTTGTTGGTTTAGCCCGTAAAAACTCTTTATGGCCTTTGCCTTTTGCAACCTCATGTTGTGGTATTGAATTCATGGCGACAATGGCCTCTCATTACGATTTAGGTCGTTTTGGATCGGAGCGTTTAAGCTTTTCTCCACGCCAAGCAGATATGTTGATGGTAATGGGAACTATTGCTAAAAAAATGGGACCAACATTACGTCAAGTATACGAACAAATGGCTGAGCCACGCTGGGTATTATCAGTTGGTGCTTGTGCTAGTACTGGTGGTATTTTTGACACTTACTCTGTTTTACAAGGTATTGATAAAATTATTCCAGTAGATGTTTACGTGCCAGGTTGTCCTCCACGTCCAGAACAAATTTTGGAAGGCGTTTTAAAAATTCAAGAAATGGCTCAAAACGAATCTTTCAGAAGAAGAGAATCTGAAGAGTACAAGAAAATGTTAAACTCATACGGAATAGAATAATTCAAATATACTATGGAGCTTTTAGAAATTGTAAATACTAAATTGAAAGAACATTTTGCTGGAGATATTGAATCGGCAGAGCAACTTTACGATTACCCTGTTTTTACTGTAAACAAAGACAAAGTACACGATATCCTTAAATTTTTAAAAGAAGATGAAACATTAAACTTTCATTTCTTAACAGATTTATGTGGTATGCAAACAGCTGATGAAAAACAGTTAGGTGTAATTTATCATTTACACAACATGCCAAAAAATTATCGTATTCGTTTAAAAACATTTTTCGATATCAATAAGCCAGAGGTTGCTACTGCTACTGACTTGTGGCCTGCAGCTAATTGGATGGAAAGAGAAACTTACGATTTTTTTGGAGTGAAATTTAAAGGTCATCCAAACTTAAAACGTATTTTAAATGTGGATGAAATGGATATTTTTCCATTAAGAAAAGAATATCCTTTAGAAGATCAGGGAAGAACTGATAAAAAAGATGAAATGTTTGGAAGATAAGAAGTTTGAAATCAGATTTTAGAAGTAAGAAGTGAAAATCTTAAATCTTAAATCTTAAATCTTAAATGAAAAATGAGTAAAAAAGAAACAACATATTCCGTTAATCAGGAAGTTATCGAAGAGAAAGAATACTCTACGCTTAATCTTGGCCCTACACATCCTGCAACACATGGTATTTTTCAAAACGTATTGAAAATGGATGGTGAAATTATTCACGATGCCGTTCCTACTATTGGATATATTCACCGCGCTTTCGAAAAATTAGCAGAGCGTCGTCCTTACGCACAAATTACACCTATTACCGATCGTTTAAACTATTGCTCATCGCCAATCAATAACATGGGTTGGTACATGACGGTAGAAAAATTATTAAAAGCAGAAATTCCAAAACGTGCACAATATCACCGTGTGATTATTATGGAATTATCTCGCATTGCCGATCATATTATTTGTAACTCAGTTATTGGTGTTGATACTGGAGCCATGACAGGTTTCTTATACATCTTTCAATGGAGAGAAAAAATTTACGAAATTTTCGAAGAAATTTGCGGCGCTCGTTTAACTACTAATATTGGCCGTATTGGCGGTTTTGATAAAGAGTGGAGCAAAAAAGCGTGGGATTTAATCGATACATTTTTAAAAGAATTTCCTAAGGGTTTAACAGAGTTTTCTAATTTATTAGAACGTAACAAAATTTTCATGGACCGTACTGTAAATTGCGGACCAATATCGGCAGAGAGAGCCTTAGCTTATAGCTTTGTTGGCCCTAATTTACGTGCAGCTGGTGTTGATTATGATGTGCGTGTGATGAATCCATATTCTTCATACGAAGATTTTACATTCACAGTGCCAGTTGGAACACAAGGCGATACGTACGATCGTTTCATGGTTCGTCAACACGAAATGTGGCAATCATTAAGCATCATTGAACAAGCTATTAAAAAAATGCCTGCAGGTGCTATGCACGCTGATTTACCGGATTTTTTCTTGCCTCCAAAAGAGCAAGTGTATAATAACATGGAAGCGTTAATCTATCACTTTAAAATTGTGATGGGAGAAACAGATATCCCTAAAGGAGAAGTATATCATTGTGTTGAAGGTGGAAACGGAGAATTAGGGTTTTACTTAATTAGTGATGGTGGAAGAACACCTTTCCGTTTACATTTCCGCAGGCCATGCTTTATTTATTATCAAGCATATCCCGAAATGATTAAAGGAATTATGTTATCAGATGCTATTTTAACAATGAGTAGCATGAATGTAATTGCAGGAGAATTAGACGCTTAATTAAAATTATAAATTAACCCAAAGAATAATGAAAAAAATAGTATCAATTGTATCAGTAGTAGTTTTAGTAAGTATTGTATTATCATCATGTACTTCACAAAAAAATGGTTTAGCAATAAAAAGAAAATATAACAAAGGATATTATATTGCTCATAACCATAAAAAGAATAATATAGAATCAAGAGAAACAGTAGAGACCTCTCAAAAACGTGAAACCATTACGAAATCTGAAGAAGTGGTTGTGGCTTCACCTTCTTTCAACTCGGTTACAGAAAAAGTAACACCCGTTGTAGTTGAAGTAAAAAATGACAAAGAAATTAAAAAAACTAATATTGCCGAAGTAAGACACAATTCAGTATTAGTTGATTCGAAAGAAGTAACTGTATCGACAGCAAAAATACCAGTAAAAACAAAACATGATGTTGTTAATGTCGAAAAAACAGCAACAGCTGGAGCAGTTGATACATCTTTAATTTTATTAATTGTTTTTTGTTTCTTTCCTATTTTGTCATTAATAGCAATGTATTTACATGACGGAAAATCAATCACTTTAAATTTCTGGGTCAATTTAATATTGTATCTAACGTTTATTGGTTGGATCATTTTTGGATTATTAGTAGTGTTAGATATAATTAATTTAGCTTAAAAATGAGTTCACAAGTTCACGGAGCACAAAAATTTGATAGCGCTAAACGCGCTGAAACAGTTTTCAGCGAAGAAGCAATGAAAACGGCACAAACTATTATTTCTCGTTATCCAGAAGGAAAACAGAAATCGGCTTTATTACCCATCTTACATTTGGCACAAGCTGAATTTGGAGGCTGGTTAAGTCCAGAAACAATGGATTATGTTGCTTCTATTTTAAAAATTCGTCCAGTTGAGGTATTTGAGGTTGCATCGTTTTACACGATGTATAACTTAAAACCAATGGGCAAATGTGTATTAGAAGTTTGTCAAACAAGTTCTTGTTGGTTAAATGGTGCAGAAGACATTGTAAAATACATTGAGAAAAAATTAAACATCAAAGTTGGTGAAACAACTAAAGACGGTATGTTCTCTTTAAAAGTAGCAGAATGTTTAGGTTCTTGTGGAACAGCACCAATGTTACAATGTGGAGCTAGCTACCACGAAAATTTAACTTACGAAAAAGTAGATGCCATTTTAGAAACCTACAAAAACGAAGGTAGATTAAGAAGTTATACAGATTTAGATTATAAAAACACTCTTTAATATTTTGTCACTTCGAGCGTAGTCGAGAAGAAAAAAGTAAAATCGAAATGGGAAGAAAATTATTAATACACAACGATAAAGTACCAGGCATTAATACGCTTGAAGTATATCGTGCACACGGTGGTTATGCTTCTGTAGAGAAAGCATTAAAAACAATGCAACCAGATCAAGTAACTGATGAAGTAAAAAAATCAGGCTTACGTGGTCGTGGTGGTGCGGGTTTCCCTACAGGTATGAAATGGAGTTTCTTAGCGAAACCAGAAGGCGTTCCTCGTTATTTAGTTTGTAATGCGGATGAATCTGAGCCAGGAACATTCAAAGACCGTTACTTAATGGAAAAAATTCCTCATGCATTAATTGAGGGAATGATTACATCTTCATTTGCATTAGGTGCGAAAACATCTTATATCTATATCCGTGGCGAATATTTTTATGTAGCTCGTATTTTAGAAGCGGCTATTGCTGAAGCATATGCTGCAGGATGGTTAGGGAAAAATATTTTAGGAACTGATTTTTCTCATGATTGCTACGTGCAAGTTGGTGGTGGCGCTTATATTTGCGGAGAAGAAACAGCTTTATTAGAATCATTAGAAGGTAAACGTGGTAATCCACGTATTAAACCACCATTCCCGGCAGTTGCTGGTTTATGGGGTTGTCCTACGGTAGTTAATAACGTTGAGACCATTGCCGCTGTAGTTCCAATTGTAAATATGGGTGGAGAAGAATACGCTAAAATTGGTGTAGGAAAATCTACAGGTACAAAATTAATTTCAGCTTCTGGACATATTAATAAACCAGGTGTTTACGAAATTGAATTA
>JAEUTR010000458.1 GCA_016787365.1 Bacteroidia bacterium | reverse complement strand
TTAATTCATTTTTACTGATTAAGTTTATTAAACTTTTTTTAGTAAAAAATTGAACGTGAGTTAAATTTTCAGCATCCGATTGAACCGTCGCTCCAGAAAACCCTAAAGCTTTTTTAAACGCATTAACCGCACCATAAATACTAGGAGTTTTTGATTTCATCCATTGAAGTGGTTTAGTAATAAATAATTCTCTTGGTCCAAAACCATTAGGCACAGTTACAATTAAAATACCATCCTTATTAATTAATGCTCTTAAAGCCTCCACTACAACAGATGGTGTATCCAAGTGTTCAATTACTTCACTACAAATTACCAAATCAAAAAATTCGGCTGCAGCAATTAATTCTTCAGCAGCTATGTTTTTAAATTGAACATTTGGCATATCAGTTAAACTAATGGCTTTTTTTATAGTCGCTTCAGAAATATCAATCCCTAAAACATTATGACCTTTTGAACCTATATATCTACTAATGTTCCCGTTTCCACAGCCAACATCTAATACTTTCAATTTACGGTCTCCTAATTTATTCAAACTGTTTTGAATAAATTGTAAGCGTTTTAAATCTTCCGATCTTTCGTAGTTAATATTATTTAAATTACTCATAATGATATTTTTTTATTTGGTTAATATTTGAATTATGATTCGTGTGGTGTATGAATAAATTTTTTGTTAGCATGAAACATAGAAGGAATAGACGATACTAGTTTAAAAAAGGCATTTGGAATAGCGATTACTAATTGAAATAATTGTTTACCAACAAACTTTCGAGGGAAAGCAATAACAAAGGCTAGGATGTATATAGAAAACAAAATAAGCCAAGCATACATCATTGCATTACTATAAGATGCTACTGATAGCAATGTTCCAAAAAACACGATTAATACCATAAACATTCTTGGAGGAATAGCTAATTGAACAGACTTGTTGAAATAATCAACATCTTGATTTTTAAATAATCTCACAATTCCACTTGGTAAATATTTTTTCATATAATGAAATTGAGAGGATATCCAGCGTGAACGTTGTTTAACCATTACTTCTGATTTACTCACTTTTTCATCATAAATAATGGCACTTGGCACATAATGAATTTTAGCATCCGAAGAAATTAACTTTAATTCCAACTCTTTATCAAAACCACCAACCGCATTTATTTCTGACATGAGTTGTTTAAATAATTGATATTCAAATCCCATTCCTGAACCAGTTAATCTCGAAGACATTCCTAAATACTGTTGTCCTTTACAAAAAATGTGATTATTAATTTCCTCGCTAATAGCATCTAATAAAGAATAGGCTGTATTTGAGTTTTTAGCAGTTCTATGTCCTTGTATCGCTCTATGCCCTTGAACAAAAGCGTCGCTCATTTTAGTTAAAAAATCAGTTTGAATAATGTTGTCTGAATCTAAAACAACAACCATGTCAAAATTTTCTGGCAAGTAATTAAGCGCTGCGTTTAATGCTTTTGCCTTAGTGCTACTTTCAAATTGCACTTCTAAAACATTTAATGGTAAATTATGTAATTTATACAAGGTTGATCTTTGAAGGCTATCAGCAACTACTAATACTTGGTACTTGCCAACTGGATAAGATTGTCTAAGCGCACTTTCTGCCGTTTTCACAATTACGCTATCTTCTTTATAAGCCGGAATAATTACTGCAATTCTAGGAGATTCAGATTCTTTGATATTTACTTTTTTTCTTCTTTCAGTATAAAGCAATCCAAAAACAGAATACATAAACATGTAAGATGTTGCGATAGCAGCCCAAACAAATAATGCCAAGCTAATAATTTGTGTAATTGTGATTAAGATTTCCATAGCGATTAGATTTAGTTAAAACTTTTTTTATTAGTGAAATTCCAAAATATACCAGCAAAATAAGCTGACAATTTTTCTTTTTCTTTGTAGAGTGAAAAAACGTTTTTAGGTATTGAAATAAATGCTAGGTATAACATTGAAATCAAAAATTGATATCCATTGAAATTTCTTCTAGCAAATAATATTCTGTTGCGCGATAAATAATATGTTTTTAATGGGCTGTTTTTTCCCGTTGAAACAGATTCTTTATGAAGTACTACAGATTGAGGAACATAGAAAATATGATACCCATTTCTGTTCATTCGTTCACACCAATCTTGTTCTTCGTAATACAAAAAGAATTTTTCATCCATACTTCCGATTAAATCAATCACACTTCTTTTCACTAACATACAAGCGCCATGCGCATAAGATGTTAATTTAGATTCATTGTATTGGCCATTATCAATTTCTCCAGTTCCAATATGAGTATTTCTTAATGTAAAAGGATTTACTGCGTAAGAACCAGCGTATTGAATTGTGTTGCCTGGCGTAAAGTATTTAATCTTAGGACTTACTGCCGCTGTTGTATCTAAATGAATTAATTTTTGAAATAAAGGTTCTAAAAAATCAGGACTAACTTCAACATCGTTATTAATAAATAGAATATATTTACCCTGAGCTGATTTTAAGCCCAAATTATTTCCTCCAGCAAATCCTAAATTTGAATTACTATTAATCAAAGTAACTTCTGGAAATTGTTTTTTGATTATTGATGCATCTTCTTTAGAAGCATTATCTACAACAATAATTTCTATATTCTTGTAAGTAATATTACGAAGGCTAGCTAGTAACTCACAAGTAACTTTGGCCTGATTAAAATTAACCGTAATAATACTGATTAATTCTTGTGAGTTATTTTGATTATGTAATTTGTAGGTTTTCATAGTCTGTTGCCATACAATAAACCAAACATATGCCATTTGACACAACAGCTCAAAAACCTTGATTTTATTGACTCTTATAAATTAGAGAAAATCAGAAATATTCCATTATTTGGAATCTAATTGGATTTTTGGAGAAATTCCAGACGTAGGGGAAGTATTTAGTTCCTTATTAATCCATTGCCTTTCAGACATTAAAACAAAACACATACTGGTATAACAAATTAAATTTGATGGAAATTGACTAAACAAGCTATTACCATAACTAGCTGCCATTACGCCAATAACCCCACAATAAAGTGCCATCAACTTATTACGAAGAAGAGGATTCTTCAAAAACCAAATAATCCATGCGCCTCGGATAATAAAATAAAAAAAGAAAATTAAAAATAATACTAAACCTACAATGCCGGTTTCTGACCAAATACGAACATAAAAACTATCCGTAGCAATATTAGCTAAAACCGAATCAGGTCTGAAACGTTTGCCCCAGTCACCCGCGGAGGCCACACCTCCACCAAATGGTTTATCAGAAAGATATACAGCCAGTTTACGTTTGTTTTCAGTTCTAACCATCATTGATGCGTCCTCGGATCCTTTTGTGAATGCGGTTCTTAAACGTCTTATCTCGTAGGTTCCCTGACCAATTTGCGTAAATGCCATAAAGAAATAAAAAGTTCCAGCCAACAAACTCCCAAATAATAAAATTTTAAAATTTTTGCTTAATACTAAATACATCCTCATTCCAGCAGCAGGAACAGCAATGGCTCCTCGTGTACCTGAAATTAAATAGCCCCAGAAGAAAAAAACGAATAGCACAAAAAATATTAGTTTTTTCCATTTACTGTATGGTCCTGTAAAAAAAATAAAACAAGAAATGGAAGCGTGTCCCATAGCTCCTCCAAATTGACCGGCATCGCTATAAAAAGAAAAGGCCCTTAACTGACCAAACAAAACATGCGTTACATAACCACCTTGTGCTAACCATCGTTTTTCAAAAGGATCACATTGCCAATATTTTTGCATAAATCCTTTTATGGCAGCCAGTATTGAAATAAACAACCATACTTTTATCAACCACATCATATCTTCCTGTTTATTTAATAATAAAAAAACAAGCGGAAGAAGTAGTAAAGGGTAAAGTGCCATACCCCTCATGGCATAAATCCAAGGCTCAAATCCAATTGACAATGGATTTAATAATTCTAATGCAATAAAAATAAACCAGATTAAAACAAAATACACGACAAAGGTATGAGTGTTTTGCCAATTCAAAGATTTCCAACCTGTGAGAATGGTTATTATCCAACAAAAGACCAATAAAAAATCAACCGCTAATCCAAATGGACCATCAATATATCGCGTGATACCAATAACAAAAAAACCAAAAATTAAAACAGT
>JAEUTR010000443.1 GCA_016787365.1 Bacteroidia bacterium | reverse complement strand
TATATCTAAAATTAATGTTAATATGTCAAAAGTAGATTTAGTTGATCAGGTATATATAGCTTACTATGGAGTATTGTTTAATCAGTAGAGTTTAAAATTATTGAATGCAAATGTTGAAAAATTAACTCAAACATTAAAGGAAGTGCAAGCCTATCATCAACAAGGTTTTGTGGAGTTAATTGATGTGGAACGAATAGAAGTGGCACATAATAATTTATTAGTTGAGAAAGATAAAGTTACTCAACTATTATCATTAGGAGAAAACATGTTGAAGTTTCAAATGGGTTACAAAATCAATGATGCTATTATATTAACGGATAGTTTAAATATTTCAGAAGATTTAAAGACAGAATTAACTTCGTCAAACATAGCATTTTCAAACCGTACTGATGTTCAATTATTAAATGCTCAACAAAGTTTATACGACATTGATATAAAACGTTTAAAATGGGGTTATTTGCCAACATTAGCGGCATATGGCTCTTACCAATATAATACCCAAAGACCTAATGCTAATATTTTTGAGTCGGATAATTCTAGCCCGATTAAAAAATGGTACAACGTTTCTTTGGTAGGGGTAACATTAAATTTAAATGTATTTGATGGTTTGCAGAGACATAATAAAATCCAACAAGCAAAAATTGCAGCACTTAAAAATCAAAACAGTTTAAAAAACTTAGAATTAGCCGCTCAGTTAGAAACCAGTGTCGCTACCATTTCATACAATAATGCTTTAAAAACATTGAATGCTAATAAAAGAAACATGGAGTTAGCACAACACGTATATGATGTTTCTCAGAAAAAATATTCGCAAGGTGTTGGTTCAAATATAGAAATCATTAATGCACAAACATCATTAAGAGAATCAGAAACAAATTACTATAATGCTCTTTATGAGTTATTAGTTTATAAAACAGATTACTTAAAAGCAATAGGAACATTAGTTAAATAAAAAATGAAAATAAAAAATAATAAAAATACACTTATGAAAAATACCATTTTAATTATCGTTATTTCTGCATTACTAGCCGCTTGTTCGGCACCGGATAAAAAAGCAGAGCTTGAGAAATTAAGAACTCAAAAAGCAACTCTTGAAGCACAGATAGCTTCTTTAGAAGAAGAGTTGGCGAAATCAGATACAACGAAGTTGAAACTAATAGATGTGGTTGCTATGCCATTAGTGGCACAGCCTTTTAAAACATACATTGAAGTGCAAGGTAGAATTGATGCTGATGAAAACGTTTCTCTATCTTCTGAAATGCCCGGAACAGTTACTAAAATAAATGTAAAAGTTGGAGATGAAGTAAGTAAAGGACAAGTATTGGCAGAAACTGATGCTCGTGCGATTCAACAACAAATTGCTGACATCCAAACCAGTCTTGATTTGGCAACACAGGTTTATCAAAAACAAAAAAATCTATGGGATCAAAAAATAGGGACTGAAATTCAATACCTGCAAAGTAAAAACACTAAAGAGAGTTTAGAAAATAAAATTTCTACTATGCAAGAGCAGGTAAGAATGAGTAAAATTATTTCACCAATTAATGGAACAATTGATGCGGTAAATATTAAAATTGGACAAGCTGTTGCTCCCGGATTACCTGCAATTAATGTTATTAATTTTTCTAACCTTAAAGTAAAAGCGGATGTTTCCGAATCATATGCCGTGCGAGTAAAAGCTGGAAATGAAGTATTAGTATTATTTCCTGATATGCATGATTCTATTTCATCTAAAGTAAATTATGCATCAAGAGCCATTAATAATTTAACCAGAACGTTTGGCGTTGAGGTTTTATTGGATAGTAAGAAGGAATATCATCCGAATATGGTTGCTAAGTTAAAAATTAACGATTACCAATCTACTACTCCAAAAATTGTGGTGCCGGTTAAATATATACAAAAAGGAACTAACGAAAATTTTGTATTACTTTCTGTAAATGGAAAAGTAGTAAAAAATACAATTACTATTTCTCACGAATATAATGGGTTAGCTGAAATTGCAGAAGGTTTAAAAGAAGGTGATTTATTGATTACAGAAGGTTATGACTTGATAAACGAAGGAGATAACGTGAATGTAAAAAAATAATTTTAGTTATTCTTAGGGATTATATAAATAATGGTACAACCATAAAAATAAAAATATGTTAGATAAAATAAAAGAATTTAAACCCTCAAGTTGGGCGATAGACAATAAAATGACTGTCTATTTAATTACCATCTTTATTTCGCTTGCCGGTATTATGGCATATAACTCTTTACCAAAAGAGCAGTTTCCTGATATTACAGTTCCAACTATTTATATCAATACTGTAAATGGCGGTAACTCTCCAACCAATATCGAAAATACTATTACCAAACCAATTGAAAAACGATTGAAAGGTATTTCAGGTATTAAAAAATTCAATAGCACTTCTTTACAGGATGTATCGGTTATCATTGTTGAGTTTCATACTAACGTAAAAGTTGAAGTCGCTAAACAAAAAGTAAAAGATGCTGTGGATGAAGCAAGGGCTGATATGCCAACTACTCTTACCAGAGAACCTATGATTAAGGAAATTGCTTTTTCTGAATTTCCGATTATGTATATTAACATAGCGGGTAAATATGATTTAAAGCAATTAAAAAAGTATGCCGAAGACTTGCAGGATAGAGTGGAAGGTTTGAGAGAAATCAATGAAGTGAAATTAGTTGGTGCCTTAGACAGAGAGATACAGGTAAACATTGACGCTTATAAATTACAAGCAGCTCAATTGACCTTAACAGATATTCAACGTGCAATAGGACAAGAAAACTTAACCATTTCAGGAGGTACTATTCCTTTAAATGGAATGAAACCGACATTGAGTATTAAAAGTGAATTTAAAGATCCTAAAGAAATTGAAAACATAGTAGTGACTTCTGCATCGGGAGCACAATTATTTATTAAGGATTTTGCTACAGTAGTAGATGGGTTTAAAGAACAGGAAAGTTACTCAAGTTCAAACGGTAAAAACGTAATTACCTTAAATGTTATTAAACGTTCAGGCGAAAATTTAATTGATGCAGCAGATAAGATTGAGGAAATTATTGCTGAAATGAAAAAGAATGAATTTCCTCAAGGGCTTGATATTACTATCAGTGGTGACCAAAGTGATAAAACCAAATCATCATTAACCGATTTGATTAATACAATCATCATTGGATTTATTTTAGTAACAGTTGTGTTGATGTTCTTTATGGGCGTTACTAACGCTTTATTTGTTGCCTTATCAGTTCCTTTATCTATGTTCATTGCTTTCCTTGTGATGCCAAGTATAGGTTTCTCTTTTAATATGATTGTACTCTTTTCGTTTATTCTGGCACTGGGTATTGTGGTGGATGATGCCATTGTGGTAATTGAAAACACACATCGTATTTTTGATAATGGGAAACTGGAAATTAAAACGGCGGCAAAAAGAGCCGTCGGAGAGGTATTTATGCCGGTTTTGTCCGGAACGATTACAACATTAGCGCCATTTATTCCATTAGTTTTTTGGCAAGGTATCATTGGTAAATTCATGTACTTTTTACCTGTAACATTAATTATTTCTTTATTAGCTTCGTTATTTGTGGCTTATATTATCAATCCGGTATTTGCGGTTGATTTTATGAAATCACATGAAGAAGAAAGTAAGGAGCATGGCAGAATCACTAAGAAAGCGCGCCTTCAATTAATTGTTTATGGTTTGGTTGCTTTATTCTCATACTTAACAGGCAATTTTGCTGTGGGTAATTTTACAGTATTCCTTGCATTCTTCTTAGTATTAAATCGTTTATGGTTATATAAAGCTATTGAGGCTTGGCAGTTCAGAATTTGGCCGGCGTTTGTTAAACGTTACGTAAAATTATTGGAGTGGTTTTTACGTAAACCATGGAGACCTTTATTATATGTTGTTTTCTTATTTATCTTTTCAATTGTCTTGTTTGCAGTTCGTCAACCAAAAGTAGTTTTCTTCCCTAGCGGAGATCCTAATAACGTTTACGTTTATGTGAAATTACCTGAAGGTACCGATCCTAAATTGACTAATGATGTGATGCGCAGAGTAGAAGCGAAAGTTGAAAGTGTTATAGGGAAAGATAATCCATTGGTAGAGTCAATGATTACTAACGTTACTATTGGTGTTACAGATCCTGCGGATGGCGATCAAAACTCTTATCCAAACAAAGGTAAAATAGCAATCTCTTTTGTAGAGTTTGAAGAACGCCATGGCGAATCGACTTCTAAGTACTTACAGGAATTACAAGCTTTAAACTGGGATATTGCCGGAGCGGATATTGTTGTAAATAAAGAGCAAAGCGGACCGCCAACACCAAAACCAATCAGTATTGAAATTATTGGCGAAGACTTTAAAGACCTTAATGCCAACTCAGATGGATTGAAAAAATTCATCACCGATTCTAAAATTGAAGGTGTAGTAAGTTTGAAATCAGATTTTGTAAATAACAAACCGGAAATTGTTTTTGATATTGACAGAGAGCGTGCTTTACGTGAAGGTATTTCAACGTATCAGTTGGCTATGGAAATTCGTGGTGCAGTATATGGTGTTGAAGCTACCAAGTTTAGAGATGTTGACGATGAATATCCTGTGCAATTGCGTTATAAATTTGACCAGCGCGTTGATATTGAAACATTACGTAACCTAAAAATAACATACCGTGATATGAATATGGGAGGACAGGTTCGTAGCGTTCCTTTAGCTTCTGTTTGTAATATCCGTTATGATTATACTTATGCAGGAATTAAACGTAAAAATAATAAACGTGTAATTACCTTATCATCTGATATAAAAGATGGATACAATCCGAATGAAGTAGTTGCAAAAGTAGAACGCGCTATGAAAAATTACAAAAAAACAGGTAATGTTATAGTGAAATTTGCAGGTGATAAAGAAGAACAAGAAGAAACAATGAGTTTCTTAGGGAATGCCATGTTAACAGCGATTGGTTTGATGTTATTGGTATTAGTAGGATTATTCAATTCATTAGGTAAACCATTGATCATTCTATCTGAAATTGTATTCAGTATTGTTGGTGTGTTAATTGGAGTCTCGGTTTTTAAAATGGATATGAGTATTGTAATGACAGGTATTGGTATTATTGCCCTTGGAGGAATTGTTGTTAGGAATGGTATCTTATTAGTTGAGTTTGCAGAATTTGCGCGTGAAGGTGGCATGAATTTGTATGATGCAACAGTCGAAGCAGGTCGTACCCGTATGACTCCGGTGATATTAACTGCTACTGCTGCTATTTTAGGATTAATACCATTAGCGGTAGGTTTAAACATAAACTTTGGTTCATTATTAGCAACCGGTAATCCACATATTTTCTTTGGTGGAGATAATGTAGCCTTCTTTGGTCCATTAAGCTGGACAATGATTTTTGGTTTACTGTTTGCAACTGTATTAACATTATTGTTAATCCCGTCAATGTATTTAATTACTGAACGATTAAAACGTAAATCAGATGTGATTCTGGATCATTTTGAATTACCAAGAGCTGTTAAATATATACCGTTCTTAATATTAGTATTAAGAGGTATTTTAGCAATTCAGCGTAAAAAACTGGATTATGGTAATTTAGACCGATAGAATTTAAATGCTACTATTGGGGCATTAGCGCCGATATCTCAAAAAATAAAAAGAAGGAATCCAATCGGATTCCTTCTTTTTTGTTAGTATG
>JAEUTR010000394.1 GCA_016787365.1 Bacteroidia bacterium | reverse complement strand
ATAAAGCAAAACACAATCCTTAGTGTTCACTTTATCACCTGGCTTTTCAATTAAACACTAATTGGGCATTTGCCCAACAATTACAATAATAAACAGTTAATTACACTTAATAAACAGTTCTTAATTGCGGAGGAATTACAATGACATCTAATACACCTTCCAAATCAGCATAATTTCGGACACTACTAAACATATAGTCTTCCGGTTTTTCAACAATTTTATCTTCTACAGGATTATTGTGTATGTAGTTGAGTTTTTGATAAATAAATTTATCACTCCATGTGTCGATGGCATGATAACCGTCTTGCCATATTTTATATTCCTGTTCTTTTTTTTGCATTTAAAGCCGCTTCTTTAAACTTCTGTAATAGCCATTCCCTTCGGCTTTCTGGTTCTTCAATAATGTTTTGTATTAATTGTTTAGCAGTATGTCGTTTAAAGTCGCGAATAAAATCACTAAAAAGATAACTTTCGGTAACGCGGCATAACATGTGTATATGACTAGGCATAATAACATAAGCGTAAATTTCGAGTCCTTTTTTTTGCTGGCAATATTTTAAGGAATTAATGATCGTGTTTTTGTGATTTAATCGGGTAAAGAGGTCTATCCATTCTACCACCGTCATAGTAATAAAATATGCTTTATCAGAATCTTTAGCAGTGTAGTTAAACGACATGATACTAAATTAATGATTTGTGTTTAAACGATGCAAATAAATTTTAATAATACATTCTAACATAAGAATACTTTTGGAAAAGCAAATGGTTTTTCTCGATAAACGTTTTAGATGTGTTCTGAGCGTTAAGTTAAAGCGTTCAATATGATTAATTTTGTATACAGAAGCTTTATGTATGTTTTTACTAAGTAAAGAAGGATAAATATTGAGTTTATCGGTAAATATTTTTTGTGGGTTTAAACGTATTAAGCTGTCTGTTATTTTTTTGATATTACATTTAGTTCTAGCACCTACTACAAAATCAACAACCTGATTTTTAGTTTTATTAATAGCATAAATTAAATAATTACTATTTGGTTTACTTTTAATAAATGTATGCATTTCATCCATCTCATAAACTTGGCTTGATTCGTTTGGTATTTGTAAAGAAATGGTTGCAGCTATTTTTTTAATAATATTGATAACGTTTGATTTTGAAATACCTGTATATTTTGCTATTCCAGAAATGCCAACTCCAATGCAGGTTAATTTACTAATGCTATCTATATCTTGTTTGGTGCAAATGTGGTATGTATAGCTATGTTGTTGGTATACTTTACAGGTCTTACAAAAGTATTTTTGTGTTTTGCCATTAAAACCTTTTTTAATGCAAGTGGATTTGCAATTTTTGCAATTCATAATCGTTAGGTGATAAAGTGAACACTAAGTATTTTGTGGCTCATTAAAACTAAGTATTTGACTTGATAAAATAAAAAGCGGGGGTGGATACCCCCGTTAAACGACCTTAGAAAAAAATAATAAATTATTGATTTAAATCAAATTAAGGTTGTGATTACCGCCTAGGTGATAAAGTGAACATTACCCAACCTACCCAACTTCTCCTTTATATTTTTCCCATATTAAATTACTTTTTTGACTAAAATATTTTTTGAAATAAATTTCGGTATCATCTGTTTCTATCATTTCTTCAAAAAAAGTTGTTGTTATTAAATCTCTATATATCCAGTTAGAATCTAATTCTAATATCTCTGAGATTGATTTGAAGGCGCACTCAATTATTGAATCTATAGAAGTTATTTTTAAATAATTTTCAATTAGATTTTCAGAAAAAGGGCTTCGAGATGATATGATTTTACTGCTTTTATATTTAATCAATTCCGAAATAAAAATTGAAAAGTTACCGTAAACATAGTAATCAAATACATCAAAGCTAATTGCCTCGTGATGAT
>JAEUTR010000393.1 GCA_016787365.1 Bacteroidia bacterium | reverse complement strand
TGCGGTATACAATTCACTTTCTCTGAATTCAATAGCATCCAAATATTCATTGACCATCGCTCTCAAATCCCCTTTTTGTTTGTACAGCTCAGCTATTTCATAGTAATAAGGGTAAGTAGTTGGTGTTTGTTTTCTTCCTTTTTTGTATACCTCAATGGCGTAATCATAAAGTTCTATTTCTTCAAAAGCATGGGCCAAAGTAAACACCGTGTTTTGTTCCGGAATTACTTCTTTAACTGCTTTATTGTACTGGTCTTTTTCCTTATCAGGATTACCCATTAATTTGTACACCTGACCTAAACGAACGTACAAATAAGTATTCCCCTCGTTACGTTTGATTTGTTTTTTAGTGATTTTTTCAGCGGTCTTATAATCTTTTGTTTCTATTAAACATTTATAATAATATGTATAGTAAGCGTCTGGTTGTTTATCATATAGTTTATCAAAATACACAACCGCTTTATCGTATTGTTTTTGTTCGTAAAACTGCATCGCTAGTTTATCATCAAGATTTCTTTGAGCGTTTATATTTATAAATGCTATTAAAAAAAATATGAATATATAACTGCGCTTCAACATCATTGTATATTAGACTTTACCGGTTCGGGCAAAACACCTGCATTTAATTGCTTTATCAAATCTTCAACCACAGGCAAAGATTGATAATATAGCTCTAAATGCTTCCTTATTATTTCAGTATTACGTTTTAATTCTTCTATAATTTTTTCCGCCTGACGTTTTTCTTCATTAATAAATTCAACGGCTTCTTCTTCATCTATACTTCCGTTTTTTAAATCATGAGATAGCGTTTGTAATTGTGTAATCGATAAATCGGCTTCATTCAACCATGATGAACGGTGTGATACATACTCTGTCATTCCTTTTTCAATAGAATAAAACGCTTGCAATTTTTCAGCTACGGATTTATTCACTGTGTCTTTTAAATGTGAATTAATAAAAAGGGCATACGTATATTGCTTTGAATAAGCAGTTAAACATGAGGCACTGTCTACTGTTTTAAAATTAGTAACAGATTGTTGTAACACCACTTTTAAACTATCCAGTTCTTTTACATATCTATCATAAGCATGCGTGTTTTTACATGAAGGAAAAAATCCGGCTACAACAAAAGCAATCATGATAGAAAATAGTATTCTCATGTAGATAAAGCATTAAAAACCAAATTTAAGTTTAATTGAGCAATAACAAAAGAAGATGTCGTATTTAAAGTCTTAAAAAAGATTAATGGGCTACTGCTCGTCCAAGCAATTTAACGGCAATTAATAAGCTAATTACAGTTAAAATAGCACCCATCATAAATGGTGCTCCCGGAAAATAAATCAGACTTGTCTTCTGAGTAAAATAATAAAATAAATTAGTCATTAACAAAGGGCCAATAATAGCCGTTAAACTTACCAAGCTTGTAATGGCTCCCTGCATTTCTCCTTGCTCATTATTAGGCACTTGATTTGAGATTACTCCCTGAATTGCCGGCATTGCCAATCCCCCCAAAGCAAATGGCACCATAAAAGCAAACATCATCCATCCCTGCGATGCAAATGAAAACAAAATATAACCGGCAAGGTATAATAACAAGCCTAAATAAATAGCCTTTACTTGTCCTATTTTAGGTACAACCACTCTGATTAATCCTCCCTGAACAACACCAATGGATAAGCCTACAAATGCTAATGAATAACCTACCATTTGTTCTGTCCAGTTAAATTTTAAAATCGTATAATAAGTCCAAGTTGATTGTGCCGCATGACCGGCAATGTTTAATAAAAACACCATCGCAATTAATCCTGCGATTTTTGTATGTTTTTTTAAGTTAATAATTGTTCCTACAGGATTTGCCCGTTTCCAATCAAATGTCCTCCGGTTTTCAACCGGTAAGGATTCGGGTAAAACAAAATATCCATAAATGGCATTTAATAATGATAATCCGGCAGCTATCATAAATGGCACTCTGGAACCAAACTGACTAAATACACCACCTATTAAAGGTCCTAAAATAAAACCAACTCCAAATGCAGCTCCTACCATTCCAAAATTCTGTGCGCGTTTTTCGGGTGTACTTATATCTGCAATATATGCAGAAGCTGTTGTAAAACTAGCTCCAGAGATACCGGCAATCATTCTTCCTATAAATAACCAAACAATGGTTGGTGCAAATGCTAAAAATATATAGTCAATCCCTAAGCCAAATAGAGAAATTAATAATACAGGTCTTCTTCCGTATCTATCACTTAACCCACCTAAAACACTTGAAAATAAAAACTGCATAATGCCATATGAAAATGCCAACCAGCCGCCATATTTAGATGCCTGACTTATATCGCCACCAATTAATTCCTGTATTAATTTTGGAGTAACAGGGATAATAATTCCTATTCCCGTACAATCAATCAGTAAGGTTATAAAAATAAACAGTAAGGCATTTTTTTGATTTTTCATAGAGGTCAAAATTAATA
>JAEUTR010000387.1 GCA_016787365.1 Bacteroidia bacterium | reverse complement strand
TGATTTTCATCGCTTATATTTATGAGATAAAAACAATATGCTAAACCAAAATCCTGAACAAATAGCGCGCGATCATATCGACAAGCAATTGCTTGCCTGTGGTTGGCTTATTCAGGATAAAAAGAAATTGAATTTAGCAGCTGGTTTAGGTATTGCTGTTCGCGAATACCAAACCGATATTGGTCCTGCGGATTATGTATTATTTGTAGATAAAAAAGCGGTTGGTATTATTGAAGCCAAACGTGAAGAAGAAGGGGTTCGTTTGTCAACCGTTGAAGAACAATCTGTGCAGTATGCCCATGCCAAGTTACGTTTATTAAATAACGACCCTTTACCATTTGTGTATGAAAGCACCGGAGAAATTACTCGCTTTACAGATTATAGAGATCCAAAACCAAGAGCAAGGCAAGTGTTTACCTTCCATCGCCCTGAAACATTTGCGAAATGGATTAAAGATGATAAAACATTAAGAGCACGCTTACAAGATATTCCTGCCCTACCAATCGAAGGTTTGCGCGATTGCCAGGTAACTGCCATTACTAATTTAGAAAAATCGTTTAAAGAACAACGCCCAAAAGCACTCATACAAATGGCAACGGGTTCGGGTAAAACCTTTACGGCTATTACCTTTATTTATCGATTATTAAAGTTTGCCAAAGCCAAACGTATTTTATTTTTAGTAGATACTAAAAACTTAGGCGAACAAGCCGAAGCCGAATTTCGTTCATACACCGCAAACGACGATAACCGTTTGTTTACCGAATTATATGGCATTACTCGTTTAAGCAGTAGTTTTATTCCAAACGACAGCCAAGTTTATATTAGCACCATTCAACGGATGTATTCTATTTTAAAAGAAACCGAATTGGATGAAAGTGCCGAAGAAGAAAATCCTAACGAAACTCGTTTTGAAGCCAAAGAACCTATCCCTGTTAGTTACAACGAAAAAGTACCGATTGAGTTTTTTGATTTTGTGGTAATTGATGAATGCCACCGAAGCATTTACAATTTATGGAAACAGGTATTGGATTATTTTGATGTGTTTCAAGTGGGCTTAACTGCCACACCTGATAATAGAACCTTTGGTTACTTTAACCAAAACCTGGTGTGCGATTATGGTTACGAAAAAGCGGTGATTGATGGCGTATTAGTGCCTTACAACGTGTTTACCATTGAAACTGAAATTACCAAAAATGGCAATATCATTAAACTGGGCGAAAAAGTAGATAAGCGCGAACGCCTTACTCGTAAACGTTTTTGGGAAGCCTTAGATGAAGATGAAGTGTATAGCGGTAAGCAATTAGATAAAGACATTGTTAACCCAAGTACCATACGCACCATTATTAGAGCGGTAAAAGATAATTTACCGTCTATGTTCCCCGACCGATATACCCCTTCTCCAGAGGGAGAAGGCAGGGATGAGGCTTTTGAAGTACCCAAAATGTTGATTTTCGCTAAAACCGATTCACACGCCGAAGATATTATTGAGATAGTGCGCGAAGAGTTTGGCGAAGAAAATAAGTTCTGTAAAAAAATCACCTACCGTAGTGAAGAAGATCCAAAATCAGTACTACAACAATTCCGAAACGATTATTATCCGCGCATTGCGGTAACGGTAGATATGATTGCGACTGGAACTGATATACGTCCTTTAGAAGTGTTGCTGTTTATGCGCGATGTAAAAAGCCGCAGCTATTACGAACAAATGAAAGGCCGTGGTACACGCACTTGTACTGTTGAAGAACTTAAAGCCAAAGGTACACCAAGTGCAAAATATAGTAAAGACCATTTTGTGATTATTGATGCCATTGGTGTTGAGAGCTCACAAAAAACCGATAGCCGCCCTTTAGAAAAAGCTCCGGGCGTTTCTTTAAAAGACGTGTTACAAAGCATTGCCGTGGGTAATACCAGCGAAGACATGCTAAGTACTTTAGCTAATCGATTAATACGGTTAGATAAACAACTGAGCGAAAAAGATAAATTAAAATTTGCCGAACAAGCAAATGGCTTTACCATTAACCATGTGGTAAAACAATTATTGCATGCCTACGACCCGGACGTCATTCTGAATTTAGAAATAAGAATTAAGAATGAGAACAAAGGTGCTTCGCCACACGAAATTGAAACTGCTATTACTAAAGGCAAGCAAGAACTCATTGAAGAAGCGGTAGCGGTTTTTCATAATCCTGATTTAAGAGAGTTTATTGTAGACATCCGCAAAAAATACGACCAAATTATTGATGTGGTAAATATTGATACCATTACCAATATTGGTTGGATAAAAGACCAAGCAGCGTCAAGCACTAATACCATCAACGATTTTAAAACGTGGATAGAAACCAATAAGGATGAAATAACCGCCTTGCAAATTTTTTACGCGCAAGATTTTAGGCACCGCACCTTTACCTATAAAATGATAAAAGATTTGTGCGATACTTTAAAAACACAAAAACCTTTATTAGCACCTTTAACCGTTTGGAAGGCCTACGAGCAATTAGAAAAAGCCAATGGCTCTGCTAAAAACGAATTGATTGCCCTCGTATCTTTAATACGCCGAGTAATTGGTATAGATAGCACTTTAACGGCTTACGATAAAACTGTAGATAAAAACTTTGCTGATTGGGTTTGGAAAAAACAAGCGGGTAATGCCCCTAAGTTTAGCGAAGAACAAATGCAATGGCTGCGCATGATGAAAGATTACATTGCCAATAGTTTTAATTTAGAAAAAGATGATTTTGACCTAAGCCCTTTTAATGCGCAAGGAGGATTAAGTAAACTATGGCAGCTGTTTGGCGAACAAAGTGATGAGATTATTAGTGAGCTAAACGAAGTACTGGTTGCATAAAATTTATGTTAATTTTCTTTTTTATACAAACTTAAATACTATTTTTGTGAAATAATCACAAATAAATAACATTATGTTAGTCCAATTCAAAATTAAGAACTTCCTTTCCATTAAGGATGAACAAGTTTTTTCGATGGTAGCAGATAGTGCTATTAAAGAAAAAGACATGGATGATACAAATGGCGTATTTGATGTAAGCGACAATTTAAGCTTACTTAAATCAGCTGTAATATATGGCGCCAATGCCAGCGGAAAAAGCAATTTCATTCGTACATTCTTTACCTATCAAGCAATGATTGTGCATTCGGCAAACTTAACCGAATTACAAGAAATTACAGCAATTGTGCCGTTTCTCTTAAATTCAAAAACGGTTGATAAGCCAAGTGTATTTGAAGCTGTATTTATTTATGATGCTGTACAATACCGCTACGGCTTTGAAGTAAGTAAAAAAGGAATTACTGAAGAATGGTTGTTTGTAAAAGCTCAACGCGAAACGCAAGTATTTTACAGAGACAAAAACGGTATTGAGATTAACCCTAAATACAAAATCCTCATAGAAATTAGGGATAAAAAAATGCTGCATAATAAATCCTTGTTGGTTTCAAAAGGGGCGGTATTTAATGATGAAATTTCTACTAACATCTTAAAATGGGCAAATACTATTTTTGCTGCCTCTGGTGTTTCTGGTGGTGCATTCAATTATGACACTACCATAAGCATGTTACAAGATCCTAAAGGGAAAACAGCTGTTGTTGAATTGATGAAATTAGCCGACTTTGGTATTACTGATTTAATTGTAGAAGAAAAAGAAGGCAGTTCAATGGGCGTTACTTTTGGGCTTAATGCAGCAGGCAGTTCAATACAACCGGAGGTAAAGCATGAAAAAACCATGTTAAAGGAAGTAAAAGCAAGAAGAAATGTTTTAAACGAAAAAGGGCAAATAGTTGGCATGGCTAACTTTGTTTTTTTACAAAACGAATCCGAAGGAACAAAACAATTTTTTAGTTTAATTGGTCCGTTTTTGCAAGCGCTCAAAAATGGTTCGGTAATGGTGGTGGATGAAATAGATATTAAATTACATCCTTTGTTATCGCAACGTTTAGTAAGTTTATTTAATAGTAAAGAAACTAACCCTAAAGGCGCGCAACTCATTTTTACCACACACGACACTAATTTATTAGATGCTCATATTTTTAGACGTGATCAAGTTTGGTTTGCCGAAAAAGATAAATACGGTGCAAGTACCATTTATCCTTTAACCGATTACAAACCGCGCAATGATATGAACTTAGAAAAAAATTACATTGCTGGTAAGTTTGGCGCTATCCCCTACTTGGGTGATTTTGATTTATTAATAAAAGAGGTATTAACTCATAAACGAGCAAAAAAATAATGAGTAAACGCACCCATAGCAAAGAACCTAAATTAAAACGCCGCCGCCCTTTTAGGGAAGTAAAGGAAACGTTTTTGATTTTTTGCGAAGGCGAAAATACCGAACCTTATTATTTTAATGCCTTTAAATTGAAAACAGCTACCATTAAACCCATAAGCATACGTAACAATAATGCAAGGCTATTTGTGAAAGATGCCATTAAGCAAAAAGAACGATTAGTAAATTTTGATAATTATTGGATAGTGTTTGATAAAGACAATAATACTAATGCAAATTTTAATGCTGCTATAACCGAAGCAGAAAGCAATGGATTTAAAGTAGCCTACAGCAATGTTTCTTTTGAATATTGGTACTTATGCCATTTTACACACACGAGCGCTTGCCTTAAACAAAACGACTTAGAAACAACTTTAAGCAAACACTTAAAACAAAAATATAGCAAGGATGTAAAATTTGCAGCCAAGCTATACGAACTATTATTTGATAAACAAGCAACTGCTGTGATTAATGCCGAAAGAATAATAAAGCAAGTAGCAGCTAATACTAACCCCGCTTTAGCATGCAGTAGCACCACAGTTCATTTATTAGTAAAAGAACTAAACAAGCATTTAGATTAAATTATTAGCGAATTAAATGAAATATTAGTAGCATAATGACAACAGAAGAAGTTAAAACATTAATAAATGAAGCGAAAAACCAAGATTGGGTTAACAAAGTAAGTTTTAGATTTTATAACTCTAAAGTTGGATTTGATTTAACCTTAAAGGGACTATCTGCTATTTATGAATATGCAGATCAACAAGTTGCTGGTTGGGAGTCAAAAGATGGAATTCTTCCACCTACTTTAGATATCATAAAAAGAAAAATAACATCATTTAAAGCAAAAATACTATCCTTTATTCAAGCAAACTTATCTAATTCTGATATAAATAATCTAAGCGGTAATTGGACAAATCAGATAGTAAATAGTATTACTGGTGAATATACTCCATACTCTTTAAGTGAGATAGACTTTTTAATTATTTTAAATAAATCCTACCCACAATATTACCCAAGTGCATATTCTTTTTTGCTGGTAAATTCGGATTTTCCTAATCAATTGAGTAATCAAAATAACTTCATGGGCACTTTGATGGCTTATGAATTTAAAACAAAAGATAGCTCTGAAATTTTGTCGCGAAAAAATGCAGAAGCTGAATCCGTAATTAATACTAAAAAAGATTTTGAAAAGTATTTATCATCTTCAGAACTAAGAATTAACGATTTACTAAAAGAGATTAACGCAACTAAAAATGCGGATGCTGAAAACATCACTTTACTTTTAGAAAATAAAACCAAAGAATTTGATACGTGGCATAATGAATCGCAAAATGCATATAAAAATTTCATTAAAGAATCAGCAGATCAGATTGACATTTTAGAAGAATCTTACTCCGAAAAATTAAAATTAGAAGCTCCGTCACATTATTGGCAAGTACGTTCTGAGAAGCTCAAGAAAGAAGGTAAAACCTATATGACTTGGATGATTGGGATGATTGTACTTGGCGTGGTTCTATTATTTGTTTTATTAGTTTGTACACCTAAAGATTTATTGGAAAGTTTTTTTGGCGACAACAAATTAAGCGCTGTAAGATGGTCAATCGTTTTTGTTGTATTTATATCCTTGATTGTTGCAGGCATCCGAATGCTATCTAAATTAATGTTTAGCTCCTTCCATCTTTCGCGAGATGCAGAAGAAAGGCAACAATTAACACACGTTTACTTAGCCTTAATTAAAGATGCTAAAATAGATAAAGAAGAAAGACAACTCATTATGCAATCATTATTTAGTAGAGCTGACACTGGTTTATTAAAAGAAGACTCAGCTCCAACAATGCCTAGTGGAATTGATAAAATATTTAAAGGTTGATAAAATTATGACAGAATTAGAATTTCAACATTTACCAAACAGTAAAATAAGATTCACCACATATACTGGAAAAGTATATGTTGGTGGAAATTATGTCGAACATTTACCTAATAAAACTGAATATTATATTATTACTAATCCCCAAGCACAGGGCAATTTAAGTAAAGAAGAAAAAATAGCTAAAGGAATTTTAATACCAATTAAACCATCAATTATTGAGGAGGCAATTGTGATACAATGAAGTTAATTATTCTTGGAGCAGGGGCATCTTTTGATTCAATATATGAGTATTATGATAACGCTGAAGTTGCACCTTTTCGCCCGCCATTAGCAAATGAACTATTTAGTCCTCGAAAATATTTCCGAGAAATTATTTTAAATTATCCAGGTGGCAGGTATTTTATGTCACAATTAAATGGCATTAGTGATGTTGAGGATTTTTTTCAAAAACAATGGGATATTATCGAACACAATCGAGCAGATGATTTAATGGCAACATTTATTAATCTAAATTACTGTTTATCGCATTTAATGATGGTTATATCAATAAATCATGCTGATATAGGATTAAGTAACTATGATGTATTGGTTCAAAAAGCTTATGAGTATTCAGTGACCCATGACGAAGAAGTAATGTTTGTGACTTTTAACTATGATATATTACTTGAATATTCTTTGGCTAAAGTATACTTCGGAAAAACGAGGCAATTAAATATTAATGAATACCTAAATAAATCCTTAAAAATAATTAAACCACATGGATCTTGTAATTGGTTCAAACAAATTATGGGGATTGGCAAATTACCGCCTCCATATTTAATTCATGAATATTTATATGATCATCGAATAACTATTAAAAAGCTTAATGAAATGCAAGCAGCTGATTTTCGAACTATTGAAAGTCCTATAAATTTCAGCACTCAGGAACATATGGCAGCCCCAAGAGACTTTTATTTTCCCCAATTACTTATTCCATTAAAAGAAAAAGATGATTTTATTTTACCTCCTGAGCACAACCAATATCTAAAGGATAATCTAAATAAAGTAAATGAAATTTTGATTGTAGGATGGAAAGGAACAGAAAATAAGTTTTTAGAGTTATTAAACCGAAATTTATCCTCGAAAGAGATAAATGTAACTAGCGTTAATGCATGTTATGAAGATATTGAAAACACTTTAAGACCAATTTTACCAAAAGCAACTATTAAGCATTATCAGGATAGTCATTTATTATTAAAAACTGATAATACTTTACTATCTGACAACTTGGTTAAAAGCTGGCATGTACAAACTCCCGCAGGTAGCTTTAGTTCATATATTACAGGCTTACTACAAAATAAACATCAAAGCATTTTTTCCACAAAATAATGAGCGCAGATATTAAATTACCAAAAGATTGGAAGTGGGTTAAGCTTGGAGATGTTTGTGAGAAAATGTCTAACGGAGCAAATGCAAAACAGTCAGATGAAAAGATTGGTTTGCCAATTTCAAGAATTGAAACAATTTGGAATGAAACAATTGATTTAGACAGAGTTAAGTATATCGCAGAAAACGATAAAGATTTTGTCGAAAAATATGCTCTTAAAAAAAATGACATTTTATTTAGTCATATTAATAGCGACATTCATTTAGGGAAAACAGCTATTTATAAAGGCATTCCGAAAACATTAATTCATGGAATCAACTTATTGTTGATTCGTTTAAATAAGGAAGCATCTCCAGATTTTTTTAATTACCAGTTAAAACACAAAAGAAAAAAAGGTGAATTTATTAATATCGCTCAAAAATCAGTAAATCAGTCTTCAATCAATCAACCGAAATTGAAAAACTTAGATTTTGTTCTTCCACCTCTTTCAACCCAACAGTCCATCGTCTCAAAAATAGAAGAACTATTTAGCGAGTTAGATAACGGCATTGCCAATTTAAAAACCGCCCAACTACAATTAAAAACCTATCGTCAATCTGTTTTAAAATGGACTTTTGAAGGAAAGCTCACAAACAAAAAAGTAAAAGAGGGTGAGTTGCCAAAGGGGTGGAAAGAAGTAAACTTCGGAGAACTGTTTTCAGAAAGTCCTCAAAATGGATTATATAAACCATCAACAGAATATGGAAGTGGAACACCTATTATTAGAATTGATAGTTTTTATGATGGAATAGTTTTAAGTGATCACGAATACAAAAAGGTAAAACTAACTAAGGATGAGATAATTCGATATCAAATAAATATAGGTGATATTTTAATTAATAGAGTCAACAGTATGCCCTATTTGGGAAAATGTGGTATAGTAAAACACTTGAAAGAAAAAACAGTTTTTGAAAGTAACATAATGAAAATATCGGTTGATAAAGTAATCGTATTTCCTGAATATTTATCTATGTATCTTTCCTCTAAGAAAGGATTAAGCGAGTTACGAAAAAACGCGAAACAAGCAGTTAATCAGGCTAGTATCAATCAAACTGATGTTTCAAATGTTTTAGTGCCACTTCCAAAAATTGATGAACAAAAACAAATCGTTCAAGAAATAGAGAGTCGTTTAAGTGTCGCGGATAAAATGGAAGAAAGTATAACCCAAAGCCTACAACAAGCCGAGGCTTTGCGCCAAAGTATTTTAAAAAATGCTTTTGAAGGGAAATTAATTTAAAGATATTGCATATATGAAAACGAATAAAATACTAGCAATTGCAATAACTGATTATGATGATACGAGACTAAACAAGATAGAGAATTGCTATAGTGACATAAATGATATAATTCAATTATTAAAAGAAAAATATAAGTTTGATGACGTAGAGTTCATACATAAAAAGGAAGAAACAAAGCGTAAAACACTATTTGCCAGAGTAAATGATTATTTAAAAAATTGTAATAAAGGCGATAATGTTTTAATTTTATTTGCTGGTCATGGTGAGTATGATCCGTCGATTGGTGTGGCATATTGGCAAACATCTGATGCCGAAATAGATGATCCCACTAGCTGGATTAATGTTAATACTGTAATGAAGTTATTAAATGTTTGCGTTGCTAAACACATTAGTATTATTTCTGACTCTTGTTTTTCAGGTGCAATTTTTGAGGAAACAACAAGAGGTGGAGGTGTGAAAGCTCTCGATGAAAAAAAATCAAGAGAAGCACTGACTTCAGGTGGCATAGAAAAAGTATCGGATGGAGAAAAAGGTAAAAGAAGCCCCTTTGCGGAGACCTTATTAAAAATACTTACCGAAAACATTCAGAGCGAATTACTTTTTAGTCAGCTTGCAAATAATGTTATCATAAATTTTGATCCTCAAAGAAAACAAACTCCCGAATACGGTAGTTTATCAGGCACTGGTCATGAAGGTGGAACATTTGTATTAGAACTTAAACCTGAGCAGATTCAGGCAAACTTGATTAAAGATAAAAATGAATATTTAAAATCAAAATTGAGAAATTTATTTATCCCGATAAATACTTATGGATTAGAAATTATAGATAAGCTGACTAACATCAGTGAAGAAAAAAATGCAATAGTAAGAGCACAGAAATATGAAGAAGCAGCTAGGTTAAGAGATATTGAGAAAGAAATTGAATCTAATTTACAAGCTCATATTACGGAATATATAAATGAATTGGCTGCATCAGTAGAATTTACGGAAAGTGAATTAAAAACTATATCAATCTTAGATAAGCAAATTGAGGAAGTTCAGACTCATAATAAGAATATTATGATAGAATATGAAAAAGAAAATACAAAGTTAAAATTAAAAAATAAAGGTAGACCAAGAAAAATAAAACTCGAAAGTAATGGACCGTCATTTACACTTTCTGTAAATCCTTTTTCGTCAAAGTTTAACAGCTTGAAATACAAATATTTCCTGCAATTAAAACATGATCCTTCAATTGCTTACTTATTTAAACACAAAAATAATTTTGTTATCAGTTTTGAAAGTGACATTATTGCATTATTTAAATATTTTAAATCTATTGAATGTAACACATCAAGTGAATATATAAAAGTTAGGGCTGATAAATTAAATAAAATACTATCCGAGATTATTTTACATGAAGCTAAATTACTTATAGGTAAATTCTATGATCCGTTAGATGAAAGAATGGGAATATTAGAAATAGAGAAAAAAGTACTTACATGGATTAAAAACAGTGATGAAGCTGAATAGTTATGGATTATACAGAATATACAAGTATAAAAAACAGATTCAATGGCACACCAAATTTGTGTGATTTATTTAAGTTAATAGCAATAGAAACATGGAAACGAATTGAATTTGCGTATTTAAAACCTGGTGTTAAAATATATGAAACCACAATAACTCAAAATTTAATATTTACAATTAACGCTTATAATGACCAATATAACTTAAACATTGAAATATTTGAAGCAGATGATGAAAAAACAAATGGAAATGATTTTGAGTTAATTATTAAATTTCCAAAGGAAGGTATTGAATATTACGCCCCTATACAGGCAAAAAAAGTTTATAAAAACGAAAAATACACTTCAATGGATCATGGCAATCAAATCGCAACATTGATAAATTATGCAGCTGACAGAAACGCAATTCCATTTTACTTACTTTATAATTTCTCTCCTGATGTAACACACAATTCAGTAAATTATCCAAGCCCTTTCGAATTAACAGGATGTACATTAATTAAAGCTGAGCACCTTTTTAATAATTATTATAATCAAAGAACAATTTATAAACGTGACGGTACAACGACATTAGGATGGCAAATTCCTAATTTTGAGAATTTAAATCCAATCCCATCATTTCCATGGCATCAGATAGTTTGTCCTGATAGCGCACAAAGTCTATTAGAACTTTTATTTGCTAAAGATATTGCAGTTGGTATTGATTTAAATAATATTGATAAAAGTAAAAACAATTACGGTTTCTTCCCATTGGATTCATTTAAAGAAAATAAAGGTTGGACATCTATAAAATCTTTAAGTGCACCTTCAAATAAAATTGATAAAATTAATGATGAAATCTACTATAGAGTTGAACATGATATTGATAACATTAGCAAAGCGAAAAACAATATCGATAAACTAAAACAAGAAAGTGAAAGAAATTACCCAGAGTTTTTACCTAAATCAAGAATTATAATCTCAAAAGGATAACATATGAGCAAAGACACAACAGCAAACACATCAAGCATCGTATCTAAAGTATGGGCATTTTGCCAAACCCTTCGTGATGATGGAGTTGGTTACGGAGATTATTTAGAGCAGCTAACCTATTTGCTGTTTTTAAAAATGGCTGATGAGTATAGCAAGCCGCCACATAACCGCAAAATGCCAATCCCAAACGAATTTGCCTGGGATTCCTTAACTTCAAAAAGTGGCGCTTCATTAGAAAGTCATTATAATAAAGTGTTACGTTCTCTGGCTAAAGAAAAAGGAATCCTTGGTCAAATATTTACCAAGAGTCAAAATAAAATACAAGACCCTGCAAAGCTCTATAAACTCATTGCGCTTATTAATGCCGAGAACTGGATATTAATGGGCGTAAAAGATAAAGGAGATATTTACGAAGGCCTTTTAGAAAAAAATGCTGAAGATACCAAAAGTGGCGCTGGGCAATACTTTACGCCACGCCCTTTAATTAAAGCCATGGTAGAGTGTTTGCGTCCTGAGCCCATGAAAACCCTAGCAGACCCTGCTTGCGGTACAGGTGGTTTCTTTTTAGCGGCTTATGATTGGATAGTGAATAATCAGGATTTA
>JAEUTR010000352.1 GCA_016787365.1 Bacteroidia bacterium | reverse complement strand
GTTTTGAGTGATGCTTGTAGTATTTAAACATCCATTAACATCTGTACCTTGAACTGAATATATAGTAGTTGATGATGGACTTACTTCTATCGTTGATGATGTTTCATTAGTACTCCATGTATAAGTAGTTGCTCCTGTTACCGTTAATGAACCGGATTGTCCTGAACATAAAAGAGTATTCGTTGTAGTTGCTATTAATGTTGGTAATGAATTTACAACTACTGTATTTATTTCAACTGAACTTACACAACCGGCAGTACTTGTCCCTGTTACCGAATAAGAAGCTGTTGTTGTTGGGGACACAATCGAACCTCCATTTAAATAAGTATATGAACTTGCTCCTGTTGGAGAAATTGTAAATGAAGTGCCTGCACAAATAGAACCGCTATTAACCGTTACATTTGGTTTGGCATTTACAGTTACAGAACTCACTGCTAAAGAACTTACACAACCTGCAGTACTTGTACCTGTTACCGAATAAGAAGTTGTAGTCGTTGGCGATACAACCGATGACCCATTTAAAAAAGTATACGTACTAGCTCCTGTTGGTGAAATAGTAAACGAACTTCCTGCACAAATAGAACCGCTATTAACTGTTACATTTGGCTTGGCATTTACAGTAACAGAACTCACTGCTACTGAACTTACACAACCGGCAGTACTTGTGCCTGTTACTGAATAAGAAGCTGTTGTTGTTGGAGATACAACCGATGACCCATTTAAAAAAGTATACGTACTAGCTCCTGTTGGTGAAATAGTAAACGAGCTTCCTGCACAAATAGAACCACTATTTAAAGATACAGTTGGTGTTGTATTAACCGTTACAAAGGCTGTATTAGTGATGACACATCCTGCGACATCGGACGCTGACACTGTGTAAGTTTGAGAAACGGAAGGCGTAAATGCAGCGCCATTAACAATGCCGCTTGTCCAGGTATAAGTACTAGCGCCACTTGCTGTTAAAGTGGTTGTATTTCCGGAGCATACAACTGTATTACCAGCTATTGATACAGAAAAAGGTGTATATAACGTTCCTGTAATTTTTCTTCCTACTCTCACTGTGGAAGGCGATTGAATGGTATCCATAAATTGTTTTCCTGCCAAACAAACACCTTTTAATTGATGTTCTAAAAATGGTTCAACATAAGTCATATACCTGCGAAATAAATTCATATTACAAGTTGTGTTTCCACACGATGCTTGACCAATATTGCATGTGCTACTAGCTCCATTTCCAAAATCACAGTGTGTCACATCTTTAATGATCACATGAAACTTTTTTGTAGAAGCCGTTGAATTATAGTGGCTATTTTGTACTGTGGAATCTGCCACATTATCCAGTTGACCCGTTATAACCAATGTTGGAACCGTTACTAAAGATGCGGATGCGATTGAATTTGGCGTATTATTAGATGTAGCCGCTGCAAAATTAAAAATACAAGTTACAGTGTTATTGCCAGATGCCGCTAAGAACGAGCATCCTGCGCCCATACTATGTCCACCAATGGCAGATTTTTGAATGACCTTACCATTAAATGTTGCTAATGCTGTGGGAGTATTAATTGTATTTAAAGCCATTCCCTGATTGGCTACTAATTTTAAGTCTAACCCAAAATCGGCATGCACAGGTGTTGGAAAAATTCCACTCTCTGTTCTTGGCAATAACACAATATAACCCAATGAAGCTAAACGGTTATAAATATTATCATAGTTATCATAAGTCATAGCGAAGCCATGCCCTATAACCACAATTGGAAATTGTCCTGAAGCAACAGGTTGATTATTGCCGGCAACGGTTGCGGGGTAGTATACTTCTGTTCCAATAGTTCGTCCTGTACCTGTCATTGCAATTCCTCCAGAAATAGTATATCCACCTGTTCGGGAGGCATCTTTAAAGTTAATGCTCATGTGCCCAACAGGCAATTGAGCAAAAGCTATTGTGGTAAAAGTAAAGGCAATAATAAAGGATACAATTTTTTTCATGGTTACAGTTTTATTTAGTTATCTAAAAATCAAACCTATGAAAACATCATCTTCATTCAAATTCTCCAATTTTTAAAATATCATTTGAGTGATAGCGCGGAATTAAGAAGTAGTAAACTTTTTTACGCGCTTATTTTACAAACTCTCTACAAAATCCAGACAGGAAATAGCTCAAAACAGCTGTAAATACTGATATTATTTACAGTATGAAAATTGTTTAAGAAAACTAAACCGTTAAATTAAACGAAATAAATGTTTTTTGAATTGTCTCTCGGTAATGTGTTGCGACTAGCGCTAACAATATTTACAGAAATGTTTGTTTAAAGATGAATGTTTAATGTGCTTTTGCAAAAGCTAAAATAACTGTCTTTCGCGGAGCGACCGCTTTTGCAAAAGCTTTGTTGTCTACCAAACTGTTACCTTAGCATGTGTTAGGTGCTGCCATTATAATAATTTATTTGCATCTACATCATAGCCACACGCTTTTAATTCTTTTAAAATTGAAAATTTCCAATTACCATCTTTATCATATGGTATGTAAATCACTCCTTGATAATCTGAAGGGAATTCAAAATTACTTGCTGTTTCAACTAGAGCAATAACCCTATTACGACCTAGCTTGCCAATAAAATAACCTAATTCTAATATTACATTTTGTCGAGCTCTTAGTTTACCTTCTTCTGGTTCTTGTTTTATTGAGTAGCCATAGTCGTCTGCGGATAATAAAACAATTGAAAAGCCAACCTCAGAATGGTCGGTAAATTTCTCTATAATAGTCTTGCCTTGGTTAGCTTGTTCGTGAAGTATAATTGGATTTAATGAAATCTTTTCAAGAACCCTTGCTACTGAAGCTTTCATCTCTTCATTATGTCCGTGTACTATAAAGATATTGTTGTTATGTTTTACCGCTGCAACTGCCACAAGTTGTTTATTGCTACTACTGTTTTCTAATTCACTAAGTGAAATATCTTCTAACATTGTGTCAATTAGGTTCACAATTTTATTCTTTCCACTTTCCCAACTTTCATAATAAGCACTCTCAGGCATACCGCTAAAACTAATAGATGGACTAAGCGAAATTTTTTTAAGTGTGTCTTTATAACTACTTGCCATACCAAATATTTTCCCAATATACATTTCAAGCTTTTTACGTATGGCATCTATAGCTTGATAATCTTTGTATTTTAACGACGCAACCTGAGGTCTAATGTCGGTAAGTAATTTATTTGATGTCGTATTGTCCATATGGTTGCACCTAACATTTTCAAGCTAAGCAACGGTTTGATTTGAAACATTGTCTGCCTAAAATTTTGCAAAAAAACTATTACCTCACCTACGCAAATTGCACTTGCTTGCTGCTGTTAGAGGTAGTAGATTTATTTTAGCTTGCCTGTCAGCTAATTCATTTTTTTGTTTAATTTATTGATGAACTCAATATTATGGTTAACGTTTTTGT
Source organism: Bacteroidia bacterium (assembly GCA_016787365.1). GTDB lineage: Bacteria > Bacteroidota > Bacteroidia > B-17B0 > Aurantibacillaceae > UBA4416. The sequence goes on along the minus strand of JAEUTR010000352.1, from coordinate 4,296 downwards.
TAAACCATTCATTTACGTTGTCTTTCATTTCTCTTTTTGGCATAGTGTTTTCATACTCGTCAAGTAAGCCGTACTGTTTTAAATAGTCCTTTAAAACCTTTTCTTTAAAATTTTTCATGTCGGTACTTTCCCAGCCCTCTGTATATGTTTGTTCCCTGTTTTCTATGTACAAAGCATAATAGCTAAATTTGCCCGCAGCAAGAACAATGTATGGTTTTTTATCAACAATGCGCATCAAAATAGGTTCACTATAATCGTCGCGTTTATATGTAAACAAGTCTGAAGGTAAGTTTTTAGCATCCTCTTTTGTCAAATTACCCTCATCATCTACCAATTTAAAGTCGTAACCTTTTACTATTGAATACGTGTAGCTACCATTTTTAATTCGAGTACCTTTAATTGGTTTGTCATCTATAAAATCTTTTAAAGTTTTATAAAAGCGCCCATGAGATGTTTGTGACGAGCCGTTGGCAAATGCATTACCGCTTAATTCTTTGATGTCTTGAAGTTCATTGACGCTTGCAGGCAACTTGGCGGAATACGATTTTGTAGTCATGTTAGTTTTTTCGTTAATTATATTAAAAACAACAGAAACGTTACCGTCATTGTCAATACTAAGTTTGGTTACATCAAAAACTCGTTTAACGTTGTTATATTTTTGTCCTAAGTTTTTGTTAGAGATTAAGTTTTGTGTTTTCATGTCGTAAATTTTTAATTCTGAATTTATATCCAGGTCTGGCGAAATGTTGTCTTTTAAAATGGCTAGTTTGCCGTTGTCAGGTGAATAAAATACCTTGTAAACAACTAAATGAAATTTAAATTTGTCTTTAATTTCATCTGAAAAAACCAATTTATTTTCACCTAATTTTCCCGTTATTGTATTTAAATATCTTAAGTAACAATTTTTCGATGATTTTTCTTTTACATCGTAAACAGCAATTACGTTGTCTTCTTTTAAGAAGAAGTTTGCACCATTACTAATTGGATAACGCATTGAAGAATTATCTGGAATCTCTAATTCAACTTTAAATACTTCTTTTTGCGATGTTCGATCTATTTTTTGGATATAAAAGCCTTTTGTGCCTTTCATACCCGTGCCAGGTGTATTGTCTGTAACTTTAAAGTACTCTTTACTATCTTTACTTTTCTGTAAAGTTTGAGTTAATAATTCTTGCTGTCCGAAGATTCTGTTTGCTAGTCCAAACGATAATAGAATAACTAGTTTAAGTAGATGATTTTTTTTCATTATTATAATTGTTTGTTTTTGTTTTATTATCTGTTGTCTATATGCATTACCGGTTAACTACTCACTGAGACTCATAATCTCATTACAAACCATTATAATGAATTATAAATACCTAAGGGGTAGTTTATTTTTATTTAAATGTACAAAATTATCATTCACAAAAAAAGCCTGTTTGCTTTCGCAAACAGGCTTTCAATATTTTATTAGACTTCGACTCCGCTCTCCTAATAGTAATCGGGACGGAGAATTATTTAATTTCTTGAGCTGCTTCAATTGTAAATTCAACTTCAGCTGTTCCGTCCATATCAATACCAAAATCTTTACAAACTACATCAAACTCCCCTTCAAATCCTGCTACATTCATTTTGTATTCTTCAATAGCTTTTGTACCCATATAGTTAAATTGTAAATCAACATCTTTAGCAACTCCTTTAATGGTTAATTTACCTTTAGCCGTGTAAGCAAACTCACCAGCCTCTGTATTTTTAACAACTTCTGTTGCTTCAAATGTTGCTGTTTTAAATTTAGCCACATTAAATAAGTTTTCTTTATCTCTTAAATGTCCGTCACGCATACTGTTTTGAGTATTGATCGTAGACATATCTAAACGGATAAATACTTTTGGACCAGCAGTTGCTTCTAAATTCACAAAACCACTGTCAATTGTAATAGAACCTTTAGTATCTGCAATAAAATGTTCGATACTAAATCCTAATGAACTATGAGCACCATCTACATTATACAAACCTTTTAATTCAGCAACATCTTTTTGGTTAGCTGTCATAATGCTATCGCATTGTGCTTGGCTTGTGCAAGTATATTCTTGCCCGTTAATGTTACATTTAATCACTTCTTCAGTTACCATTTCTTTTGAGCAACAAGCTTCAGAACTTGAACCACCAATACCAACAATGTAAGGTGCGATTACTAAAGAAACAATAGACATTAATTTAATTAAGATGTTCATCGAAGGTCCTGATGTATCTTTAAATGGATCACCAACTGTATCACCAGTTACTGATGCTTTGTGTGGTTCAGATTTTTTGTAGAACATCTCACCATTAATTAATACACCTTTCTCAAATGATTTTTTAGCATTATCCCAAGCACCACCTGCGTTTGATTGGAAAATACCCATTAACACACCTGATACAGTAACACCTGCTAATAAACCACCTAATACTTCCGGTCCGAAAATGAAACCAACAATAACCGGCGTAATTAAAGCAATAGCACCTGGCATCATCATTTCGCGGATAGATGCTTTAGTAGAAATAGCCACACATTTTTCGTATTCAGGTTTTGCCTTGTATTCCATAATTCCCGGAATTTCGCGGAACTGACGACGAACTTCTTGTACCATGTCCATAGCCGCTTTACCAACCGCTTGAATACATAATGCTGAGAAAATAAATGGAATCATACCACCTACAAATAAACCTGCTAAAACCGGTGCTTTGTAAATATCAATCGCATCAATTCCTGCAATTCCTACGAATGCTGCAAATAAAGCTAATGAAGTTAACGCTGCAGAAGCAATCGCAAATCCTTTTCCTGTAGCTGCTGTTGTGTTACCAACTGCATCTAAATTATCTGTACGCTCACGAACTTCCGGAGGTAATTGACTCATCTCTGCAATACCACCTGCGTTATCAGCAATTGGTCCAAATGCATCAATTGCTAATTGCATCGCTGTTGTTGCCATCATACCTGCTGCTGCAATAGCTACACCGTATAAACCTGCAAAGTAATATGAACCCATAATACCACCAGCTAATGTTAAGATAGGAATAACGGTTGATTTCATACCAACTGATAAACCACCAATAATGTTAGTTGCATGACCTGTAGAAGATTGTTGAATAATAGATAATACAGGAGCTTTACCCATTGCCGTGTAATACTCAGTAACAATACTCATAATTGCACCTACAACAGTACCAACTAAAATAGCTAAGAATACGCCCATTTTAGTGAAAGTAGCATCACGTAAAACGATATCACCTTCTGGTAACATCCACATAACGATAAAATAAGAAGCAACAACTGTTAAAGCCATTGAAGCCCAGTTACCATAGTTTAATGCATTTTGTACGTTTGATTTATCATCTTTAATAGTTACAAACCAAGTACCAACGATAGAGAAAACGATACCTAAACCACAAATTACCATTGGTAATAAAATTGGTGACATCCCGCCAAAAGCATCTTTTACAATTACTTCTTGTCCTAATACCATAGTCGCTAAAATTGTAGCTACATAAGAACCAAATAAATCAGCTCCCATACCGGCAACGTCACCTACGTTATCACCTACGTTATCGGCAATAGTAGCAGGGTTACGAACGTCATCTTCAGGAATACCTGCTTCAACTTTACCTACTAAATCAGCACCAACGTCAGCCGCTTTAGTATAAATACCACCACCAACACGTGCAAATAAAGCGATTGACTCAGCTCCTAAAGAGAAACCTGTTAGTACTTCAATAGCTGTACTAATTTGGTTAGCGCCTAAGCCTTTAAACATCCCTAAGAAAGCGATGAATAAACCACCTAAACCTAAAATTGCTAAACCAGCAACACCTAAGCCCATTACTGTACCGCCAGTAAAAGATACTTTTAAAGCTTGTTTTAAACTTGTACGAGCTGCTTGAGTAGTACGAACGTTAGCTTTTGTAGCCACTTTCATACCAATGTACCCTGCAGTAGCAGAAAACACAGCACCTATAATAAAGGCAATTGCAATTACCCAACTTGAGTGAATTTCTTTACCATTAACTTCATGAATTGTTCCAGAGTATGCTAATAACGCTGCTGCAAACACAACAAAAATACTTAACACTTTCCACTCTGCTTTTAAGAAAGCCATTGCCCCATCAGCTATATAACCAGCTAATTCCTGCATGTTTTTATCTCCGGCATCCTGCTTACTAACCCAGGCAGATTTAATTGCCATTACCACTAAACCTAAGACACCTAATAACGGTATCATGTAAATTACTAATTCGTTCATATGTTTTATTTAATTAAAGGGTGCAAAAATAAGGATT
>JAEUTR010000336.1 GCA_016787365.1 Bacteroidia bacterium | reverse complement strand
CCGAAACGTTTAAATAAAGATACTATGTTTCTATGCATTTGCAAAATGAAAATATGTTTCGCGAAGCGGCATTTATTGCAAATGCTTTGATGTCTACAAGGCTGGAGCGAACCGTGTGTTAGGTGTCTGGTGGCGACACATAGATATGTCTCGATAACTTGTCTGCTAAAAGTTTGCAAACAAAATAAAAATAAGCTTTCCATTGTCGAACGTGAACTCAATCATTGGTGACGCTTCTGGGTCGTCTTTTGACTTTCTAGTAACGATAAAATGTTTGTAGTTAGAATCTGTTTTGCCTGTTAACATTACGAAGAAGGATTGAGGCATTTGAAAAGATGGATTGCCTGATTTTGGAAATTGCTTTTTGAATTGCTCTTCTGTATATGATTTGTCAAACTTTGTGTCACCGTAAGTGATTGTTTTATCCGTTGTCTGAAAGTCGATGAAATAAGGGATTATTATGTTGTCATAACCATACCACATGTCAATGCCGTTGTAATGAAGAGTTACGATGTCTGGATTTTTTGCTTTTGCAACTACGTTGTCCAAGTCAGCTTTTGATTTAACAGGATACTCAGTCTTAGCGATACTTACCTTAGTTGGAATACCAATGTCTGCGATAAAAGCGTCGTATTTACCAAATAAAAAAGTCTTGCCGATTGTCAATTTGTATGCGTCAATGATGTCAAAGTCCATAGATGTTTGTTGTTGATTTGAGATTAAAGTGTCGGGCTGATTATTTTTGTCTGCCGAAATGTTACAAGCCAAAAGACTTGTCATTGTGAAAATATATAGAATGTTTGTCATTGTCTAAATTGTCGTTAATTTTTGTCATAAGTTTGTCAGCCAGCCACTTGCACCTAACTAATTTATATGTTTAGTTTTTGCTAATCAAATATAATAAAAAAGCCTCTCTCACAATAGCTATTGCGAGAGAGGCTTTTTAAAGGTAGGTTTCATTACTCTAAACTATCCTCAATATCAATCAATGGTTGTTCGATGATTTCTTTTTTCATCGATTTTTTGTGGATGGATAATAAAATAGCCGGTAATAAAATAATGTTTGTAAACATGGATATTAATAAGGTTAAGGATACCAATACACCTAAAGCCACGGTGCCACCAAAACTGGATGCCGAAAAAATAGAGAACCCGCTAAATAAAATAATAGAGGTGTAAACCATACTTAAACCTGTATCCTTAATAGCGGCCGAAATTGCTGCCGCAGCTCCTGCATTGTTTTTCTTTAATTCCTGACGGTATTTGGTTAAAAAATAAATGGTTCCGTCGCTGGATATACCAAAGGCTATACTAAAAATTAAAATAGTAGATGGCTTAAATCTAATATCTAAAAAGCCCATAATGCCGGCTGTAATTACCAGCGGAATAAGGCAAGGTAATTTTGATAAAATAATAATGCGTACCGAGCGGAATAAAGCTATACCTACAATGGCAATTAATATGATTTCAATAATTAAACTTTCAATTAAGTTAGATAACAGGTAATCGTTATTTTTTAAAAACACTAAACTATGTCCGGTTAAATTTACATCGTATTCGTCAGGACTAAATATCGAGTCAATTTTTGGACGTAATACCTTCATTAATTCTTTCATTTTTTTAGAACCAATATCTGCCACCTGATAGCTAACACGCGTAGTTTGCTTAGTGCTATCAATAAATTTAGCCAGTTTGTTATTTTGTCCTTTTAAGGAGCCCGAGTATTCGGATAATGTTTTTAAATCGGATACTCCGGGTAATCTATAATATTTAGGATTACCATCATTGTAAGCCTGGTAGGAAAATTTAATGGCCTCCACCACAGATAACGGTTTTGAAAAAATGGGATATTCTTCAAACACCTTTTGCATGGCTTTTATTTTATATAATGCTTTGGCATTATTAGCAAACAAGCCATTTTCTTTTTTAGTATCTACTGATATTTCAAAGGGTAAAACGCCATTAAAGTTTTTTTCAAAAAAATGTAAGTCGGTATAAATGGGATCTTTCTTTGGTAAATCATCTACCACAAATCCATTCATATCAATAAACGTCATGCCCCAAAAACAAAGAGCCGTAATTGCTGTAGTAGTAACATAAATAGCCATTCGGCGGTTTTGCACTAAATGGTCAACCATATCTAAAGCTTTTGTTATGATTTTACCGTCTTGATGCTTGGTGTGTTTTGCTTTAGGAGTTGGCAATAGATTTAAAATAACAGGCACTAATATTAAAGTAATAAAGTAGGTTGCCATTACACTAATAGATGCTACCACACCAAACTCTACCAACATTAAACTTTTTGTAAAGTACAATACTCCAAAACCAATAGCAGTAGTAATGTTTGCTAAAAATAAGGTAACTCCAATGGTTTCGATACTGCGGGTAATGGCTTTTATTTTATTGCCATGGGCTACAAATTCGCTTTGGTATTTATTTATTAAAAAGATACAATTTGGTAAACCAATCACCATAATTAAAGGCGGTAATAAGCCTGTTAAAATGGTTATTTTGTAACCAAGCATATACATAATACCTGTTGACCATAATACTCCTATAGCGGTAATGATTAAGGAGAAAAATACCACGTTACCTGAACGGAAGAATACCCATAAAATGATAGCGGTTACTAAAATGGCTAATACTAAAAACAAAGTCATTTCGTGCGAAACCTTTGTCATTACCTGAGAACGGATGTAAGGCATACCCGAGTAATGCATCTCAATATGATGTTTTTTAGAAAATGCTTCCGCCAGTACTTTTATTTCGTCAACAATTTCTAAACGACGTTTTGAGTTTAAATCCTTTTTGGTAAAGGTAATGGCCATTACATTGGCTCCTGTTTCTTTATTGTAAATAATTTTTTCGTAAAAAGGCAACGATAAAAAATCGGCCTTAATGCTATCAACATCTTGCTGATTTTTAATAGGGTGTTGAATTAAGGGAACGAATTCAAATTTTTCGAGGCTATCGTTTTTTACAAATTTATAAACGGTAGGCACCGACATTAAATCTTTAATTCCCTGAATATTTTTAATGGTTTTGCTGAGTTCGTACCAATCTTTAAATTTTTCGTATTGAAATAGATTTTTGTCTTCAAAACCCATTACCATCACATTTCCATCTTCACCAAAATGTTTTTTGAAATTTTGATATTCAATAAACGTGCTATCGGTATCGGGTAAAATCTGAGCAAAGTCGTATGATAATTCCACTCTTGAGGTTTCGTAAACCATAAAAGAGGTAATTAATAAAACTACTGTTGTAAATATTGTTTTATTTCGTAATAACGTTCCTGAAAAGAATTTCCACATAATGTCTTTGTTTTAGTACCCCATTTATTTAAAAAAATAGCAGTGTATCAAAAA
>JAEUTR010000325.1 GCA_016787365.1 Bacteroidia bacterium | reverse complement strand
TTAATTGAGCCATACTCAAAAGGTGGTAAAATTGGTTTATTTGGTGGTGCAGGTGTAGGTAAAACCGTATTAATCATGGAGTTAGTAAACAACATCGCTAAAGCTTATGCTGGTTTATCAGTATTCGCAGGTGTAGGTGAGCGTACTCGTGAGGGAAATGACTTATTACGTGAGTTTATCGAATCAGACGTAATTAAATACGGTGAGGCGTTTAAACATGATATGGAAAAAGGCGGATGGGATTTATCTAAAGTAGATTTAAAAGCTTTAGAAGACTCAAAAGCAACATTGGTTTTCGGACAAATGAATGAGCCTCCTGGAGCACGTGCTCGTGTGGCTTTATCAGGACTAACAATGGCAGAATATTTCCGCGATGGAGATGGAACTGGTCCAGGTCGTGATATCTTATTCTTCGTTGATAATATCTTCCGTTTTACTCAAGCTGGTGCTGAGGTATCTGCCTTATTAGGTCGTATGCCATCAGCGGTAGGTTACCAACCAACTCTAGCTTCAGAGATGGGAGCAATGCAAGAGCGTATTACTTCAACTAAAAAAGGTTCAATTACATCTGTACAAGCGGTATACGTACCTGCGGATGACTTAACCGATCCAGCTCCAGCAACAACATTTGCTCACTTAGATGCTACAACAGTATTAAGTCGTAAAATTGCTGAGTTAGGTATTTACCCAGCGGTAGATCCATTAGATTCAACTTCTCGTATCTTAACTCCTTCAGTTATTGGTGACGCTCACTACAACTGTGCACAAAGAGTAAAAGGTACTTTACAACGTTACAAAGAATTACAAGATATTATTGCCATCTTAGGTATGGATGAGTTAAGTGAGGAAGATAAATTAACTGTTCACCGTGCACGTCGTGTACAACGTTTCTTATCTCAACCTTTCCACGTAGCTGAGCAATTTACAGGTTTAAAAGGGGTGTTAGTTCCAATTGAAGATACTATCAAAGGATTTAATATGATTTTGGATGGTAAAGTGGATGAATATCCAGAAGCAGCTTTCAACTTAGTAGGTTCTATTGAAGAAGCTATCGAAAAAGGTAAGAAAATTTTAGCTGACGCTTAATATTTGTAAAAATGAACTTAGAAATTATAACACCAGATAAAAAATTATTCGATGGGCAAGTGAAATCAGCAGTATTTCCAGGTTCAGAGGGTTCTTTTGGATTGTTGAATAATCACGCGGCGATGATTGCTACCTTAAAAAAAGGTAACATTGAGCTAATTGAGGAAAATAATACAGCTCATACCTTTGAAGTAAACGGTGGAGTAGTAGAGGTGTTTAAAAACAAGGTCATTGTTTTAGCAGAGTAATTTTTGCGACATTATAATTCATTAAAACCTCCAGATGATATATTTGGAGGTTTTTTTTGCACTTAATTTTTTTACTGTAAAAAATACAGTAAATTTATTAGGACTAAACCATCAAAAAATCTATTGCTTTTTGTGAAATTAAAAAAATATATATTAAGTATCTTTCTGTTTTTTTTTATTGGAAAGATTGGTAGCTCCCAAAATCTTGATTCCTTAAAGTCGGCTTTGAAATACGCAAAGCATGATACCACTCGTTGTAATATTTTAAACGAAATGATTGATGCGGAAAGTGATGATAAAATTTGGCCAAATTATAATGAGCAGGTAAAAAGTATTTGCGAAAAGAATTTAAAAATTATTTCCGTAAAAGACTCGATTCGTTTTTTTTATTTAAAAAAACTGGCTAATACATTTAATAATAGTGGATTTTTGGCTAATCAAAATGGAGATATATCAAAAGCTATTGATTTTTTTAATAAAGGATTGGCAATTCAACAGGATGTAAATGATAAAAAAGGAATTGCATATTCACTCAATAATATAGGAGCTATTTATCGTAATCAGGGTGATATACCTAAGGCTATAGATTATTATCATCAAAGTTTAAAAATACAGGAAGAACTGAATGATAAAAAAGCTGTAGCAATTTGTTTAAATAATATTGGCGCTATTTATAAAAATCAAGGATTACTAGATAAATCTTTAGCTTGTTTTAACAGATGTTTAAATATTCAGAAAGAAATTAAAGATGAGACTGGGATTGCCCGAACATTAAATAATCTTGGTTTTGTTTTTCAATTTAAGGGCGATGATAAAAAAGCAATGTATTATTATCAAATGAGTTTGAGTTTGTATGAGAAATTAAATGCCAAACAAGGAATAGCAAATACATTGAAAAATATAGGATCTGTTTATCTTAAGCAAGGCGATTTTTCAAAAGCTTTAGATTGCTTTAATAAAAGTTTAATGCTTCAACAGGAAACAAAAGATAAATTGGGTATAGCACAATCTTATCACAGTATAGGAAGGGCATTGTTTGATTTAGGTAAAACAGACGAAGCATTGAAGAATGCTAAACAAAGTTTAAAATTAAGCCAGGAATTAGGATTCCCTGAAATTATAAGTAACACAAGCAATCTGTTAAGTAAAATATATGCCAAAAAAGGTAATTATAAGGAAGCCTATGAAATGCATATATTACACAAATTAATGGCAGACAGCACTAATAATGAAGTGAGTAAAAAAGCCTCGGTTCAAAAATCCTTTCAATATGCTTATGATAAAAAAGCAGCTTCCGATAGCATTAAGGTAGTAGAAGAAAGAAAAGTATTTGATGTTCAAATACAACAAGAAAAGACTCTAAGAATAGTATTATATGTGAGTATAGGTTTAATTGCACTATTTTCTATTTTTATATACAACCGATTTAGAATTACCAGAAAACAAAAATATATTATTGAGCTGCAAAAAACAGAGGTAGATCGACAACGCGAACTGGCTGATAGTCGAAGAGAAATCGCAGAAAATCAAAAACATATTATTGAGGAAAAACAAAAAGAAATTCTGGATAGTATTCATTATGCCAAACGAATACAACAAGCGATGCTTACCAGTGAAGCCTATATCAATAATCATTTTTTGGCATCATCTCAAAATAACAAAACAGGCGCATTAGAATATTTTATTTTGTATCAGCCTAAAGATATTGTGAGTGGTGATTTTTACTGGGCGGTATCACATCATCAAAAATTTTATATTGCAGTAGCAGATTGTACCGGTCATGGTGTTCCGGGAGCCTTTATGAGTTTGTTAAATATTAGTTTCTTAAATGAAAATGTTATAGGACGAAATATTATTGAGCCGGCCAAAATTTTAAATGAACAACGTGAAGAAATTATCAGAGCTTTAAATCCTAATGGGAATGAAAATTCAAAAGATGGAATGGATTGTGTACTATGTTCTTTTGATTTTTCATCACATGGAGGTGATTCAGCGGGAGTGTTAAATTTTGCGTTAGCTAATAACCCTTTGTGGATTATAAGAGCCGGTGAATTAATAGAATATAAGGCTGATAAAATGCCTGTTGGCAAACATGAAGAAAACGTTAAAGACTTTACATCACAACATATTGAATTAATAAAAGGAGATGCTATTTATTTGTTTACTGATGGTTATGCTGATCAGTTTGGTGGAATTAAAGGCAAAAAATTTAAATACAAGCATTTAAAAGAAATATTATTGGCCAATGTAGATAAACCTATGCAAGAACAAAAAGAAATATTATCTCAATCCATAAATAGTTGGAAAGGTAACTTAGAGCAAGTTGATGATATTTTAATTGTTGGAGTGAGAGTTTAATTACTTTAATGTCTCTACCAATTTTTCAAAATCAACTTCTTCTTGGGTTCCTGTAGTCATATCCTTTAACATCACAGTGTTATTTGCAATTTCATTACCTCCAATTACGCCAACAAAAGGAATTTGTTTTTTGTCTGCGTATTCAAATTGCTTTGCAATTTTCTTTACAATATCCGGATAAACTTCAGCATTAATGCCCACGGCTCTTAATTTTGAGACCAATCCTACACAATGCATTAATTCTGCTTCACCAAAGTTGGCTAATAATAATTTAGTCGTAGAAACTTTATTTACTGATTCAGGAAATAAAGTTAACTCTTCCATCACATCATAAATTCTATCAATACCAAACGAAATGCCAACACCTGACAATCCTTTTAGCCCAAAAATGCCAGTTAAATCATCATAACGGCCACCACCTAAAATACTTGGTGTGAATGTTCCTGCATTTGCTTTGGCTTCAAAAATAGTTCCTGTGTAATAATTTAAGCCGCGTGCTAAAGTAATATCTAATTCAATTTTAATATGTTTAATGTCTATAATCTTTAAATTAGACAGCAAAAAATTAATTTCTTCAATTCCTTTTTTACCAACTTCACTATTTGCTAAAAATGTATTTAATACAGCAACTTTATCAGCGTTAGAACTCGATAAATCAATTAATGGTTCTAATTGTTTAATAGCAGTTTCCGAAATGCCTTTTTCCAGTAGTTCTTTTACAACGCCTTCTTTACCAATTTTATCAAGTTTATCAATAGCAACGGTGATATCAATAATTTTATCGCTTGCATTTAAAATTTCGGCAATACCACTTAATATTTTTCGATTATTAAATTTTACTAATACTGGAATATGTAATTCAGCAAACGATTTATCCATCATGGCTATTAGTTCCAATTCATTGATTAATGAATCGGAGCCTATAACATCGGCATCGCATTGATAAAATTCGCGGTAACGTCCTTTCTGTGGTTTATCAGCTCGCCAAACAGGTTGTATTTGGTAGCGTTTAAAAGGATAAGTTAAATTATGATGATTCATTACTACATAACGGGCAAAAGGAACCGTTAAATCGTAACGCAACGCTTTTTCAGTCAGTAATTCAGAGTTATATGATTTTTCTAACGAGGTATTAAATTCTTTTTTTAATAATTCTTTTTTGTCGTCTTTGCTTTCGTGTAAGCGTGAGTTTAGAACTTTGAAAATTAACTGATCTCCTTCTTCACCATACTTTCCTGTTAGGGTACTGATGTTTTCCATACAAGGCGTTTCAATAGGAGCATAACCAAATAATTGAAAATTTGCTTTTACTGTATTAAAAATATATTGACGTTTTTGCATTTCGGCAGGTCCGAAATCTCTTGTGCCTCTTGGAATAGATGGTTTCATAATGAGTTAAAAATGTAAAAATATACATTTAAAGAGAGCTTTGCAAAAGGAAAAACCGGCTAATTTCATTGAAATTAGCCGGTTTTTTTAACTATTATGAAAGTAGTATTGGTTTATTCTTCAATCTTTTCCCCTTTTGCCAGTTTCTGAACTAATTCATATAAATGTTTTTCATCTCCTTCTTTATATGCATCATGTTTCCAAACAATTTTTCCATTTCCATCAATCAAAAATGTATATGGTACATTTGTAATATTCATAGCTTTTTGTAGCTCTTTTTTATGGTCAATATAAATGTCATAATTCCAACCTTTTGTAATAGCCATAGGACCTACTTTTGAAGCTCTTGTAGAATCGTCAATAGAGATCGCAATTAATTTAACACCTGTTTCTTTTTGCCATTGGATATATTCTTTATGAATCGCGTCTAACTCTTTTTTACAAGGCACACACCAGGTCGCCCAAAAGCTAATAATCATTGGCTTCCCATCATTTTTAAATGTATTGGTATTAACTTCAGTACCATCTGGTTTTTTTAAAGAAGCCGCGGGTATTGTATCATTATTTGACGTTTTAAAAGCAGATAAAAACAATATGCTTAAAAATGATAAAACAAAAATTTTCCTCATGATATATTTTATTTAAAACAAAATTAAGAATTTACAATTTTTAAACCATTAGAAATAGAACAAGAAAATCTAAAAAAGGTTAATTACACTTTGCCATTACGTTTTCGCAAAAACCATTCGGTTGATAGTAATCCCAGAATGATAAAGAAAATCCATTTTAAATTTACCAAATCTGTTAATTGCTTATGAGAGTATGTGATTGACTTAATAGAGTCGCTGGCTAAAATTTCTTTTTGTAATTGTTCTAATTGATTTTTGTAAAATAATTTACCGCCACTTTGTTGTGAAATTTGAAACAGGAGCTGATGATTAGCTACAGAATTAATTTTTTCGGAAATAATTTCTTTAATAACAACAATGCCCGATTTTGTATAGAGTTTATCACCAAATTTCACTTTTGCTTCATAGTTGTATTCACCTGCCGGAAATTGTCCGGCGGATAAACTATACATGGTTTGTTTTTTATTAAAGGTGTAATTATACGCTTTGCCTTTATCATCTTTTAAAATCAATGTCACATCTGGTTCTGTTACCAATTCGTAACTTTGGTTATATACTTCTGCAGTAAAATCAATCGCTTCATTTTCGTTAATGATTTTTTTAGTGAATACCCTAAAAAAGCTTTTGTCGGCTTTAACCGATAAATATTGAACAGTTTTACTGATTAATTCATTAAATAAATTATGATTATGGTGTTCGGCGAAATCTCTCATACGCCATTTCCAAATACCATCGCCTAAAAAACCGGCACTTTTTACACCATTTATTTCCGTAAATACCATTAAAGGCTCATCTGTTTCAACCACTCCAATTTTTTGAGTAATTAATATATTTGCTCCGTTAGTTACCTTATTGTTTTTAAAAGCACAGATAACTGCCGGAAAGTTTTTAATAAAACTTTTTAAATCATCACTCAATGTAAATAACGAAAAGTCTTTTTGATAAGCGGCTTCAACTTCATTTGTTTTAGGATTAAACAGTGATTTTGAATTTACTCCATTAGAGTAATTAGCAAAATTATTTCCAATATAAAATACAGATTGATTGTTTGCTTTTAGCTCATTGTTGATGCGTTGAGGTATTGTATTTGTTTGATGTAAAATAATCAGAGCGTAAGGTTTAAGTGGTTTTGTATATTCGTCTATTAAAGCTACTTCAACTTCGTAGGTTTGAGCAAAAGCTATACTTTGTTCTAATGCGGCAATATCAGGATGTGGTGCATTTGCCAGAATCAATACTTTTTCTCTGTTATCAATCACATCAATAACAAAAGATTGGGAATTGTTTTGTTTGTTTTTATCCTCTTCTAAAGTAGAAATAGTAACAGTGTATTTTTGAATGCCTGACTTATCTGCATCCAACATATAGTTTAAAGTTGCACTAAATGAATTTGAATTAATAGTAATCGTTTCTGATTTCAGTATTTTGCCATTATTTGAAATGGTAGCCGTAACCGATTTGTCTTTTAAGTCAATGGCATTAACTACCACTTCAACTGGAAATGAATTGCCTAAATATGCTACCTGATTGTGATTGATGTTTTGTATCCATACATCTTTTAAAGGAATGGTATCTCCCAATGCAATTGTATAAATAGGAGCATTAAATTTATCAATGCTATATAACGGATTGGTGCCTTTATTATAAATGCCATCTGTAGCTAACACAATAGCTCCAATATTTTTATTGGCGTAATTATTTTCTAAATCAGAAAATAATTTAGAAATATCTGTTTCTTTCCCTTTAAAATCAAATGACTCAGAAGCTTTTGATTCAGAATCAAATACATATGTTTTAACATCATATTTTTCTTTAATTGCATTTACAAAATGAATCATTGATTTAGTGTATTCTGTCTTTAACTCAGTAGAATCTTTTCCTGCTATAATGGAAGATGAGTTATCCTGTGCTAAAATAATGACGGGTTTTTCGGTTTCGTTAACCAAACGTTTAATAAAAACATCCAGTAATAACAGAAAAATTAAACTAACAGAAATAAAACGTAATGTGGTTAAACTAACTAATAATGCTTTCGAACGTTCGCTGTTTTGTTTATCTCTTACATATAGAATGGCAGAAAAAACAAACCCTGCTACCAAACATAACAGGGTGTAATACCAAGGATAATTAGAGATAAATTCCATTTATAATTACGATTTATGAAGTGAGATTTAAGATTTTGAAATTGATTTTAAGTTCTAGAATCTTATTTCTAAAATCTAATTTTAAGTAAGCATTCCTCCGCAAACATTAATGCATTGTCCGGTAATGTATGCACTCATATCGCTTGCTAAAAATAAGGTTAAATTGGCAACATCTTCGGCGCTTCCACCGCGTTTTAACGGAATAGAATCTCTCCATGATTGAACTACTTTTTCATCTAAAGCACCTGTCATTTCAGTTTCAATAAAACCAGGAGCAATGGCATTACTTCTGATGTTACGAGAACCAAGTTCTAAAGCAACAGATTTTGTAAATCCAATGATTCCTGCTTTGGATGCCGAGTAATTTGCCTGTCCCGCATTTCCTTTAACGCCAACCACTGAACTCATATTAATAATGGAACCGCTACGAGCTTTAAGCATGGGTTTTTGAACAGCTTTTGTTAAGTTAAACACAGATTTTAAGTTTGCGTTAATTACTTCGTCCCATTGTTGTTCGCTCATACGCATTAATAAAGTGTCGCGTGTAATACCTGCATTATTTACTAAAACATCAATAGTGCCA
>JAEUTR010000315.1 GCA_016787365.1 Bacteroidia bacterium | reverse complement strand
AATATCTTGAAAAAAAAGGATTATGGATTTCCGAGTTTAGGATTGAATCTGGTATCAATTGCGGGGGACACGCATTTATCTCTAATGGAATTCCTTTAGGTCCAATATTAGAAGATTTTAAAAATAAAAGAAATGAATTGTATCATGAATTATTAGTAGAATGTGAGAATGCATTAAAGATATTAGGCAGAAACCCTTTTATCATTAAACCAGAACTAAAAATTACGGCACAAGGTGGTATCGGAACAAGTGAAGAAAATAGTTTTTTGATTGACTATTATAATTTAGATTCAACAGGATGGGGTAGTCCTTTTCTATTAGTACCAGAAGCTACTAATGTGGATAGTGAAACATTAAATAAATTAAAATCGGCTAAGAAAGAAGATTATTATTTAAGTCATTCATCTCCTTTAGGCGTTCCATTTAGTAATTTCAGAAGTAGTAGTTCGGAAGAACAACGTAAGATGAGAATAGATAAGAATAGGCCTGGAAGCCCTTGTTTCAAAAAATTTCTTTCTATGGATAAAGAATTTACAGATAAACCTATTTGTACAGCATCTAGAGAATATCAAAACTTAAAAATTAAACAACTTAAAAGTCAGATTACTGATGTTAAAATTTTAGAACATGAAATTGAAAAAGTAACAGAAAAAGATTGTTTATGTGAAGGACTTGGGGCTTCAGCTTTACTTAAAAATAAAACTAAACTGTCCCATAATTTAAGTGCAGTTACAATTTGCCCAGGCCCTAATTTGGCATATTTTTCTGATACATTTTCTCTAAAACAAATGGTTGATCATATATATGGACGATTAAATGTTTTAAATAACTTAAATAGACCAAATATTTTTGTGAACGAGTTGCAATTATACTATGATTATTTAAAAAAGGAAATTGAAGATCAATTCAATGTAATCACTGAAAAAAAATTAACATACTTTCAAACTTTTAAAAATAATTTGTTGAGAGGTATAGATTATTATGAAGGGCTCGTTCCAAAAATAAAACAAAGTAATACAGAATTTAAAAACAATATTATAAAACAACTCGAAGAAATAAAATCTTCATTAAATCTTTTACCCTTGTTGCATACGGCATAATCTTAATAGATCTAATACGCATTATGTATTCAGGACAAACAGATATAAAATGAATATGAAACTAAGTCAAGTAAAAACAAATTAATAAAATTATTATGAAACCTATAATTAAAAGATCTTGGGCAGAGCCCTATAAAATGAAAATGGTTGAATTATTAAAAATGACAACCAAACAACAACGTATTAAAGCAATTAAAGAAGCTGGTTATAATACATTTCTTTTAAAATCAGAAGACGTGTATATTGATTTACTAACGGATAGTGGAACAAACTCTATGAGTGATAGGCAATGGGGAGCTTTCATGACAGGAGATGAAGCTTATGCTGGAAGTAAAAGTTACTATAAATTAGAAGAGGCTATTCAAAAATATTACGGATACAAATACATTATACCAACTCATCAAGGAAGAGCTGCTGAAAATATTTTATCCAAAATATTAATTAAAAAAGGAGATATCATTCCTGGTAATATGTATTTTACAACAACACGATTACATCAAGAATTAGCTGGTGGAACGTTTACAGATATTATTATTGATGAAGCTCATGAACCTCTGAACGAACATCCGTTTAAAGGAAATGTGGATTTAAACAAGTTAGATAAAGTAGTTAAAAAGTATGGCGCGAAAAAAATACCATATATAAGCATCGCTACTAATGTAAACCTTGCAGGAGGGCAACCAATTAGTATGGCTAATTTAAAGGAGTTAAGGGCATATACTAAAAAACATAAAATTCGAATTATACATGATATGACAAGAGTTGCTGAAAATGCATACTTCATTCAACAAAGAGAAAAAGGATATAATAAAAAATCGATAAAAGAAATTGTATTGGAAATCTGTTCATTAACAGATGGCGCAACTATGAGTGCTAAAAAAGATGCATTAGTGAACATAGGTGGATTTATGGCTACAAATGAATGGGATGTTTTTGAAGAAGCAAGAAATTTAGTAGTTGTTTACGAAGGTCTTCATACATATGGTGGTTTAGCAGGAAGAGATATGGAAGCAATTGCTATTGGAATTGCTGAGAGTTTAGATGATAATCATCAACATGCTAGAGTTGGTCAGGTTGAGTATTTAGGGCATAAAATGATGGAATATGGAATTCCAATTGTGAAGCCTATTGGAGGACATGGCATCTTTGTAGATGCAAAAGCATTTTTACCTCACCTTACACAAGATCAATATCCCGCTCAAACATTGGCTGCTGAATTATTTATTGATTCAGGTGTTAGAACAATGGAACGTGGTATTGTATCAGCTGGGAGAAAAGCTAATGGAGAAAACTACTATCCTAAATTAGAATTAGTACGTTTTACTATTCCACGAAGGGTATACACTCAAGCTCATATGGATGTGATTGCTGAGTCAGCAGCGGCGGTTTATCAAAGAAGAAATTCTATTAAAGGATTGAAAATGATTTATGAGCCAAAGTACTTGCGTTTTTTTCAGGCAAAATTTGAAAAAATATAAATGAATTATAAGTTATATGAAATAGTCATGTTTGCCGAACACAAAAACAAATGACTATACTGATTATAACATAAGGCCATTAAAAAAGTAATTTATACTTATGAAATTCAAAGCTAAACATATGTTTTTTATTTTAAGTACTTCTTTTCTTATATACTCATTCAGTATATATATAAAACCACTTTCTATAAAAGAGGATGCCAAATTTAATAAAGAGAAAGCTTCTGAAGGTAGATTAGTATGGCAAGCCTATAATTGTCAAAGTTGTCATCAGTTATATAGCTTAGGGGGCTACTTAGGTCCCGATTTAACTAATATTATTTCTAATCCTAGTAAGGGAGAAAAAATAGTTAGAGCGCTGGTTAAATCAGGCACTAAGCAAATGCCAGCATTTAGTTTAACTGACAATGAAATGAATTCGCTTATTGAATTTTTGAAATCTACTGATGCAAGTGGAAAAAGTGATCTTAGAGGTTTTAGTATAGATAAATTTGGAATGATAGAGAAAAATGAAACTAGGTAAATTTAATATTGGAAATCTGTTTTTAGTAACTTCATTATGTATGTTAGTGTTAGGGCTATTTTTTGGAATATTAGCCGCTATAATTTATATTTTTCCTGATTTTTTAAAACATCAATTAGGTTTTGTTTCATTAAGACCATTACATGTTTCATCAGCTATTTTTTGGATTATTTTAGGAGCTACTGGTTGTATTTATAATGGGTTAAAGCAATATATAACAGAAGCTAGAACATACAAACTTGCTATTATTCAATGGGTGTTATGGATTGTTGCCATAATAGGTATTGTGATTTCATATTTTAATAAAGATTTTGGTGGCAGAGAATATTGGGAATTTAATCCTGTTTGGGCTTTACCAATAGCAATTGCATGGATGTTATTTTTAGTAAATTTTTATTCGTTAGTAAAAAATATAAAAGACTGGCCTGTTTATATTTGGATGTGGCTCACGGGAGTTGTGTTTTTCCTATTCACTTTTTCGGAAAATTATTTATGGATATTTCCATACTTCAGAGAACATTTTATCACTGATATGACAATTCAATGGAAAGTGAATGGTTCCTTAGTTGGTTCTTGGAACCAGATATTATACGGCACTGCATTTTTTTTAATGGATAAAATTTCCAATAGCAAAAATACGGGAAGTAGTAAGTTCGCTTTTGCAATGTATTTTCTAGGACTATTCAATCTGATGTTTAATTGGGGGCACCATATTTACACTCTTCCTACAGAAAACTATATTAGATATATCGGATATATTGTTAGTATGACGGAGTGGGTATTTTTTATAAAAATTATTTATGATTGGAGAGCTAGTATTAATACAATCCAGAAAAACTATCATTACTTCCCTTATCGATTTATTATGGCCGCAGATATTTGGGTATTTCTTAATATGGGTCAGGCCATACTAATGTCGATACCAGCAATAAATATTTACACTCACGGTACAC
>JAEUTR010000274.1 GCA_016787365.1 Bacteroidia bacterium | reverse complement strand
TATATCTTTTGCCGAATATAAATCACTCAAAAAAAATTCAACAGGACAAGATGAAGAAGAGGATACAGAACTGGAGGAATTACAAATAATAGATTGTTATTTGTTACAAAATTATAAATATGTGAAGGCCGATGGTAATGGCATTTATGTATTAAGTAAAACTACTACAAACCTTGAAAAAGTAAGTTCCGGTAAAAAAATAAAAATTGCCTATAAAGGTACCTTTTTAGATGGGAAGCCCGTAGATAAAGAAGAACAGGTATTGGAGTTTGTTTATGGCACTCCCGATCAGCTGATTAAGGGGTTAAATATTGTTATAGGAGCATTAAAAAAAGGAGAAACTACAAAAATAATAGTACCTTCGCGACTGGCTTTTGGTGAATTAGGAAGTAGCAATGGTTCTATTCCACCTTACACACCTTTAGTCTACAATATTAAAATAATAGATATAAAATAAAAAAAATGAACAAAATAACTATGTTATTAGGTTCTGCTATGTTGGTAGGACTTGCATCTTGTAACAAATCAGAATTCGATGGTTATACAAAGGCTGAGAATGGATTACATTACCAATTTTTTACTCAGGATGAAAACGGCGTAAAAGCTGCTGAGGGAGATGGGGTAAGTATCAGTATTATTTATGCTTTAAAACGCCCAACAACTGATTCGGTTTTATTTGATTCAAAATTAAACTCGGAAGACGGGTCAGGTGTTATTCGATACATTCTTCCAAAATCTTCCTTTTCAGGTAGTTTAGAAGATGCTATTACCATGATGAGTAAAAACGATAGTGCGGCATTTATTATCAGTGCAGATTCTTTTTTCCTGAAAACAAACAAAATGCAGGCATTGCCTCCGTTTGTTAAACCGGGAGATCATTTGAAAGTAACTGTTAAAATGGTTGAAATTAAAACTAAAAAAGAGTTAGACGAAAATCAGAAAAAACAAGAAGCTGAAATAGCGGCATTGGAAGGAGCTGAAAAACCAAAATTAGATGCTTATTTGGCTGCTAATAAAATTACAACAGCTCCAACTGCAAGCGGTTTAATTTTTATTGAAACACAAAAAGGTAAAGGAAAAGATCATCCTAAAGCTACAGATGAAGTAACGGTACATTATACAGGAACTTTATTGGATGGTACTAAGTTTGACAGCTCTGTTGACAGAGGGGAGCCTGCAACTTTTCCATTGGATAGAGTGATTCCGGGATGGACAGAAGCCATTCAGTTAATGACTAAAGGAAGTAAAGCAAAATTAATTATTCCTTCAAATATAGGATATGGTCCAAGAGGGGCAGGTGGACAAATTCCCCCGTTTTCTTCATTAATATTTGATGTGGAATTAATTGATTTTAAAGCAGCAGTTCCACAACCTGGCATGCAATAAATGGTGATTAAACATATAATAATTTAAAAATGAAAAAAATAATTTTAGCTTCTCTGTTTGCCTTAGTAACCTTAGGATTAGCGGCACACCAAGACAAAACTAAAAAACCTAAAAAAGTAAAATTAACTAAAATGGATAAAGAATTTTTAAGTAAACAACCGGATGGCATGTATGCCAAATTTGAAACAGCTAAAGGAGATATTTACTGTGCATTAGAATTTAAAAAAACACCTATGACTGTCGCTAACTTTGTTGGTTTGGCAGAAGGTGTAATTAAAAATACAGCTAAGGCTGATGGTGTTCCTTATTACGATAGTTTAAAGTTTCACCGTGTTATACCTAATTTCATGATTCAAGGCGGTTGCCCACTAGGAACTGGTACAGGAGATCCGGGTTATAAATTTGGAGATGAGTTTGATGAAACATTAAAACATACTGGTCCCGGTATTTTGTCAATGGCAAATGCTGGTCCGGGTACAAATGGATCTCAATTCTTTATCACTCATGTTAAAACCGATTGGTTGGATGGAAAACATACCGTTTTTGGACATGTTATTCAAGGTCAAGCAGTAGTTGATTCTATTAAAGGAAATGATGTATTAAAGCATTTAGTGATTTTACGTAAAGGAAAAGAAGCAGAAGCATTTGATGCTGCAAAAGTATTTGAATTTGAAAAAGCAAATGCAGGCGCTAAAGCTGAAGCAAAAGCAAAAGCTGAGAAAGAAAAAATGGATAAGGTGTTAAACGAAACTTATGGTGCAGCTAAAACGACACCAAGTGGCTTACGTTATATCATCGAAAAAGAAGGAGAAGGCGAAAATCCAAAAGCAACAAGTAGTGTTACTGTTCACTATACCGGTTACTTATTAAATGGTAATAAATTTGATAGTTCAGTGGATAGAGGACAACCTGCAACATTTGGTTTAAATCAGGTAATTCCGGGTTGGACAGAAGGATTACAACTTTTAAAACCAGGTGGAAAAGCTAAATTAATTATTCCGGCAAATTTAGGTTATGGAGCAAACGGATACCCTCCGGTAATTCCTCCAAACTCTTGGTTAGTATTTGATGTAGAATTAATTAAAGTAAACTAATTATTGGTGGTTAATCACGCTAAGGTGTGACTCAAAACTACCAAACATTTTTTAAAGGCTTCTCAACAGAGAAGCCTTTTTTTTTGTTTTCATGGAACATGCATGCAGCTTTAATCTCCCCAATCTGTGTCATATAAGCCCCATTTATTAATTTTAAAACTTGTATATTTAATTTGTGCAAGAGCTAAAGCAATACCATAAACATCATAAGTTATTTCTTGTTTTAGGAGGCTGTATTGTCATATATCTTTTACTCAGAACTTATTTTATAGATATAACCGATGATGAAGCCTGGTCGTTTTATAATGTAAAGCATTTTTGGTATGTGGAAGCTTTGTGTACCGGAAATACACATTGGTTCAATTTTGCCGCTATTAAAGCAGTCTTATTATTTGATTTAGAAGCAACGTGGCAAATTAGATGGTTCAGTGTAATTTGTGCCATTGCATTCCTAATAGTGGGTTACAATTGGATTAAATCTATTAATAAATTAGAACTTAAATGGTTCGCTTTTACATGTGTTTTTTTAAATCCTTATGTGTTAGAATATTTAACCCTTGCAAGGGGATATTCTCAGGCATTATGTTTTCAATCACTGAGTATATTATTATTGATTCAATCCATTATTAAAGCTGATAAAAAATGGGTTTCTTTTTATGCATTAATGTTTGCCGGATTTAGTGCCATTGCCAGTTTTAATTTTTTGTATTTTTTTGTGGCTTTTGCCGGGGTATATTTCTATCATTTTTATTTTAAAAGAGGATTCGGTTTTTTAAAATCAATACGTTTTTACATCGATTCGTTTTATGTTATTACTATTATTTTGTTGGTATTAAGAGCTTTATGGTTTATTAAGGAATGTTCTAATGATATAGCTGATTTTGGAGGGAATGATTTCGTGTTGTCCTTGTTTTATAGTTATTGGGATACACTAGTATATGGTAATTTTATAATACCTGTGGCCCTAAAAACAGGATTAGCATATGCCTTGTTTTCTTTTATTGTCTGTGCGGTATTGTTTGGGATTGTTAAATACAAA
>JAEUTR010000198.1 GCA_016787365.1 Bacteroidia bacterium | reverse complement strand
AATAAAAGAAAAATGCTTGCAATTTCTGTAGTTCTGCTTTGTTTGTTTATTTCCACAGTCCTTGCTAGAAGAAATATAATGCTTACATTTTCAAATTATATCCTTTTCTCAATTATTCTTCTTTTATTCAACTCAAGGAGGTCGATTCCTAGTAAAATTTTTATCTTTTTCATCGTACTGTTCTTTTTTCTAGGTGCTTATTTCGTCTTTAACAAATATCAAGATAATCTCTTTTCTCGTATTTCGGGACGTATTGATGATAACACTCGAGACCAGATATTTTCGGCATTTACTAGCAGTATGTCGACGCAGGATATAATTTACGGGAAGGGCTTTTACGGTACATACTATGCACCAACAATAGAAGAGGATGTTGATTATAGAACTATAATAGAAAGTGGATACCTTCAGACTATACTCAAAGGGGGAATTCTGAACTTAGGTCTATTTTTGCTTATTGCTCTACCAGCTGCATATTTGGGAATAATGAAGTCAAATAATGCTATTGCTCAGGCAGCAGGATTTATTATAGTATTGTGGCTTATAGATATGTTTCCCTGGGGAATGCCTGCCCTAAATATTCGTTATATTTTAGTTTGGATTTGTATAGGTATGTGCTATTCAAAAGAAATATGCAATTTATCTGAAACTGAAATAAAAAGTTCACTAAAATTATTTGCCAAATGAGAGTGTTATGGATAACCGAGTCTCCATCAAAATATAAGTCAACAAAGCTAGGATACAATGGCAGGGGGTGGATAGAATCATTACAATCCGCACTCGAAACTTCAACCGAAATAAGCCAATTGGGAATTGCTTTCTCCCATTTTACAGACTCTTCAAAGTTACTTCAAGATAAAGTAATATATTACCCAATAAAGAAAATAGGACATAAAGGTTTAATTTCAAGAATTATATCTAGGTGGATAAAAACAGATAGTCACGAGAAGGAAATCTTGATATTAAATGAAATTATCAAGGATTTTGGCCCGGATGTAGTTCACATTTTCGGCACAGAAAGTTGGCTATGTCATGTGATTAAATTAACAGATGTGCCTAGTATTGTTCACCTTCAAGGAATTCTACAACCAATAATGAACTCATATACTCCGCCTGGGATATCAAACTTAGATTTAATAAAATCAAGCTGGAGCAAGTTTATTAAAGGATTTGGTCTTTGGCATGATAAGAAGGTATTTAGGATAATGACGGAAAGAGAATACAGTTACTTTAAACAGATTCAGTACTTTATGGGGCGGACTAATTGGGATAAAAGTATATCTACATTTTTATCTTCGTCCTCCACCTATTTTCACGTGGACGAAGTTTTGAGAGATGTTTTTTATGAAGCTACTCCATGGAAATATATCAAAGAAAAAAAAATAACTATTACTTCAACTCTCTCTGATTCTATATACAAAGGCTTGGATTTAATAATAAAAACAGCCGTAGTATTAGTAAAGGAAGGATTTGAATTTGAATGGAGAATAATAGGATTAAGCAATGAATCAAGCAGTGTATTGCTTTTTAAAAAGAAGCTAGATATAAAATATTCAGACATAAGTATACAATTTTTAGGTATCAGGACAGGAAACGAGATAGTTACTTTGCTCTCAGAAACAACAGTTTATGTACATGCTTCTTATATAGATAATAGTCCCAACAGCTTATGCGAAGCTCTATTGATGGGAGTTCCAGCAATTTCGACTAACGTAGGAGGTATCTCTTCATTAATAGATGACTCTATTGACGGCTTCATAGTGCCTCCTAACGATCCCTATTATCTGGCTTCAAGGATCGCATTATTAAGTCGTGATGAAGCATATTTGACTAAAGTCTCGAAACGGGCCAAAGATAGAGCACAGAAGCGCCATTCAAAAGAAAGTATCCTTAATCAGCTTATTGAAGCGTATAAGTCTTCCATTCAGTTAGATGTTTCCAAAAGATCATAAAATGCCAGTTAACTCTATTTTGTTTGGTTATCCTGCAATGTTAAACATTGCACAAAAAATATAGCCGCAACTTTTTTCAGCCCAAAATGAAAATAATTGTTTAGTTTTTGATTATTAATTCAATAGAGCAATGAGTATAGTAATTTTTGGAGATATATTTTCTTTTCCCGAAGGCGATGCCTCAACCAATAGAGTTTACACTTATGCAAAGGGGTTTATTGAAAATGATAAAAAGGTCTATGTAGTCTGTTTTGAAAATCAATATTCATCAGAAGTTGAAGGTCAAATAGATGGAATAAAATATTACCATCCTTTTGGACAAATGAAGAGAAGTAGATATTTTCTAATAAGAAGATATCAAAAGTTGATAAAATATTATAACACAATAAGACTGCTAAAACAAATAAGCAGAGACGAAAAAATTACAGCAATAAATATTTGCACCAATTTATTTATAACTCATCTATTTTCATGGATTTTAGCTAAAATGACTAGTTCAAAACTAATTATTGAAGGTAATGAACATCCATTAAGACACTTTCAGAATGGGTTTGTAAAAAAGAAAATTGGAGTACTTAAGTTTTATATTGAGTCATATTTGTGTGATGGTGTATTTTGTATATCACACTACTTGATGGATTTCTATAAAAGTAAGGGAGTAAGTGCTCACAAATTATTTCTGGTTCCAAGTACTGTAGATCCAACTCGTTTCTATTCCGCAACTAAAATTTCTAATTCGAGACCT
>JAEUTR010000170.1 GCA_016787365.1 Bacteroidia bacterium | reverse complement strand
AGGGAATTAAACCAAAAAGCATTTGAACCACTAAAATGTTTTTTAGAAAAAATAGCCATGGCTTTATAAAAAATAACCACATAATTTAAACTGCTACGTTTAGTGCTTTCTCCTTTATAATGTATAATCTGAGTTTCGGGAAAGTAATAGTTCTTAAATCCAGCTTTTTTTATACGGTACGATAAATCAATATCTTCTCCGTACATGAAAAATGTTTCATCCAATAATCCGATAGTATCTAAAACTGATTTTCGAATTAACATAAAAGCACCACTGATGACATCAATTTCATTCATTTGGTTTTCAGGCAAAAAAGATAAATGGTATCTGCCAAAACGTTTTGATTTTGGAAAAAACCTTGAAAAACCAAACATTTTGTAAAATGCCACTTCCGGAGTTGGAAGTCCTCGTTTTGATTCGGGAGCAAAATTTCCTTGTCCATCGAGCATTTTCACTCCCAAACCACCGGCTTCGGGATGAGCATCCATAAATGCCAGTATTTTAGTAAAAGTATCTTCCTGTACAACTGTATCTGGATTTAACAGTAATACGTACTCGCCTTTAGCTAATTTAATAGCCTGATTATTGGCAACAGAAAATCCGGTATTGATTTTATTGACTATTAAGTTAATTTGGGGAAATTTTTCTTTGATAAGAGTTACAGAACCATCTACAGAATTATTATCTACCACAAATACCTCACAGGCAATATTCTCTGATGCTTTTAGCACAGAAAATAAGCACTGTTCAATAAAGTGCTTTACATTGTAGTTTACAATAACAACGGATAGTTTAGTCACAAGCTATAAAGCCTTAAAAATAGCAAATTAATATAATAAACAAAGTATTTTAAAAAGTTGATTAATAGATTAAAAAAAAGTGCTAAATTCGCATTCCAAATTTTAAGTCTACTTAAAGTCTGGTCCCGTAGCTCAGCTGGATAGAGCAACAGCCTTCTAAGCTGTGGGCCATTGGTTCGAATCCAATCGGGATCACCTCGTGGGACTGATTAGAGAAATCTAATTCAGTCCCACTTTTTTTTGCCCCAAAAGCATTGATTTTACAGCAAATCCTCATTACAACGCTCATCATCTTTTCGGTTCGATATTGTTTATTTTCATAAATCAATTTTTCTGGAAATACCGAACCAATGAGTTGTTGCTTAGTATGTAAATCAGCCCTATTATACTCACTAGCAAACTGTTTCAGCAATCCGAAGCCTTCATCCAAGTATTTTTTATAATTGGAATCCATTGCGGATATTTCCATTGTTCTACGAACTAACTTATCAATTTCTGGCTCGTATCTCTTTTTAACATCTCTATAATCTGCTGCATCTAATTGCCCATCTACCATCATCTGTTGAGCGTTTTTTATACGTTCCCTGTTTCTTTCTATCTCAACTTTAATTTGTTTGATTAATTGACTTTTATCTTCTCCATTTAATTTAAAAGTATCATTCATCATTTTGTGATACAAATCAATTACTGTCGGTTTAAACTCAAATTTTTTAAGTTCCATTAAAAATAAATGATTGGCTTCTGATGCTTTAAATCTTTCATTACAACCTTTTTTGCAATGATAATAGAAATATCTACCCCCATTTCCTTTTGACGCACTCCCTGTTAATAAATTACCACATTTACGACATAGTAAATAACCTCTCAATGGCAATTCCTCTTTTCGGGTATTTTTAGTTGGGATATTACGTTTTCTTCCATCAAGAATATCCTGAACATTATAAAATAGTTCTTCTGATATAAGAGGTTCGTGAATACCTTGAACCATCATAACATCTTCTTCTTTATATGCTGGTATAACAATTTTTCCACAATAGACTGGATTACGGATAATGTTCCAGAAATTATTTTTACTGCATATAAAATTTTTCTTTTTAGTTAATTCCCAAAGTTGAGCGACATTATAAACCCCTTTTGCCAATTCTTCAAAAATCCATTTAATGACTTCTGCATCCTCACTCGGACTTATAATCTTCTTCATGTTTTCATCACGAGTGTTTTTGTAACCTTTGGGTGCAGTTGCCATCCATCTTCCCTCTTTCCTTGCTCTCCTCATCCCTACTAATACATTTAATGCTCTACGGTCATTTTCTACTTCTGGTGCAGCCAAATAAACCGCTAACATAATTTTATTCTCAGGCACAGTTAAATCTAATGGCTGTTCCATTGCTTGTGGCTCAACTCCCAATTTATTTAACTGGTTTATCATTCCATAAGCATCTCCAGCGTTTCTCGAAAATCTATCCCACTTCGTAAACAAAAGCATATCCGCCATGCTTTTATTCTTTTTCAGCATCGCCAAGAGTTTATTAAATTCTGGTCTGTTAAATGTTTTAGCAGAGTAGTCCTCATTAAAAACCGCTGCTACTTCAATATTTTGTAGTTCACAATATTTTTCTAATCGCTCTAATTGATGTTTTAAACTATATCCCTTATCAGCTTGTTCATCAGTAGATACTCGTATATAAATAATTGCTTTTCTTTTCATATCACTTTTACTTTAGTTTATTTATCCTGTTTGTCTTAATTCGTTTAAATCATTTCTTTCATTTAATTGCAATATCTTTCCATCCGTATCACTTTCTAAATTAATTTCTTGTTCAGTTTTTACTTTAAGACACTTTTGAAAATGGAAATAATCAATCTCGATAAGTGAATAAAGAAAATCCCTAATTGACTTTACTTCTTCATCGGAAAAATTCTCTCCATTTTTATTTAATATTGCTTTACATTCTTGAAGACTAATTTTTGATTTGTTTAATTGCTTATTCTCTAATTCTTTTAAATTTTCTCCTTTCATAAATCCATTTTGTTTTAGGATTTAATATCACAAATGTACAAAATTAAAACAACATATAATTGATAATCAATTAGTTATATTTCAACAATGTAATACTGACAATATTAAATCGGTTGTTTAACAACACAAAATTGAATCAACTGAAAAGATGCTTGACCGTATTTTAATTTGTTATTCGAGGCGTGTTTTATTATTGTGATTATCGTTGAATACAAATTCAGTTGTGTTCTGTTTCAATTAAAAACAAGCTTTATTGGATTGAGCGCATTATTTTTGCCATGCAATCTGGATTGAAAACATTTTTTTAGTAATGCATTCGGATTGAAAACAAAATTGTAATAATTGGACTGTAATGTGCTTATAATTGGTAACCTATTGGCAACATTTTTTTAGTCATGTGTAATGATTGGGGAGCGATTGGCAACTGATTGGCGAAATTGGAATTATCAAAAAAATATCTCATATTTAGTGTAAAAATACAGCGTAATTAGCACAAAAATATCAGAATGAAAAATACTATTGAAACATTTATCTTAGAAAACATCAACTATACGCAATTAATGTTGCATGATATGGATGAAAATAGATTTAATGCTTATACTTCTTATCATCAAACAAGCGTACAGTCAATCCATTCATATTTAATGAATTTTATTCATCAATTAAATGATAATGGGTCATTAAATGAAACTTATTTGAAAAATATATGTCAGTTTTTGGATATTAAAGACATTGACAATATAGATACTTTAATTTGTGTATTAGAGCGTAAACGTGTTCAATCGGATGGACTTACTCCTTTATCTCTAAATGAATTACAAAACATGGTACAATGTATCAAATTCATAACAAAAGATAATTCTATTGATATCAATAGAATTTCTAGTATTTCTGAATTGACAAATACTATTCGTAAAATGAAACAATATGAAATGGCTTAGTAAACTCTACTATTCCTTAACGACCTTCATCGTTTTTATATTTTCCTTATCTTGTATAGTTAAAAAATACATACCGTTGGAAAGATTAGACAAATTAATTTGATTAGTAAAAGAATTAGAATAAACAGTTTGTCCTAAATAATTCTTGATTTCAATGGTTGAATTTTGTAATTGGTTTTGTTCGTCAACAATATTTAAAATTGAAGTCGTTGGATTTGGATGAATTTCAAATAGTTTAATATCAGTTACTAATTCATTTACATTGGTTGGGGACGAACATGGTACAGAAGGATTACAAGTTAAGTAACAAGAGAAGTTGTTAATTTGAGCTGCATCAAAATTGTAATAGAATTGTCCGTTATGACACTCACAAATTGTCCATGTTTGTGGGTCACCTGGCCACCAATATGAATTTATTGGATTTACCTCAGATAAAATTCCTTCAACAAAATTATAATATGTAAATCCCCCACTATTTGATAAATTAATTTTATTATGATAACACCCATTTATTAATACAGAATCCTTTGTGCATACTGTTAAAGTATAAACACTGCCATCAAAGGTTTTTAAATTAA
>JAEUTR010000155.1 GCA_016787365.1 Bacteroidia bacterium | reverse complement strand
ATAATTTAATCTCATGTATTCCTGACCTTTAGGCATTGCAAAACTTCCATTGGATAACCAGCCATTTACACCAATTCCAAAACCGGCCCAATGATGAAAATTATCATCGTTGTTATTTTTGCTGATATGAGAATCGGAATCTTTGTCTTTATTAATGATTACATATTGTTTGTTTCGAAAATTAATAGTAGTGGAGTCTTTTTTATCGCCTGATTTTTTAGAGATATCATCGCCTACAATTTTTGCAATTGAAGATGCACTGGATGCTTCTGCGCTTACATCTTTTGGGTCGCCTTTAAATTTAATAGTGCTGGACCCAGTGGCATTGGCGTTAATTTTATCTGTTGCTAATACTTTTGCGGATGAAGCTCCAGATGTAGTAACGTTGGCTGTTATAGTATTTAATTTATATGCTTTTAATGCTGATGCTCCACTTAGTGTGCTGTATAAAGTTTGAGTATTCCCTTCTAAAGTAACAGATGCTGCACCACTTAACATAACATCAACTGCTTTTGTGCTTACATTAGCCACAACATTTCCTGCACCGGAAACATCAATGGATAAGCTATCTCCGGATAGGGTATTTTCTGTACTTAATCTGGAAGCGCCACTACAAATAATTTTTGAGAGGGAGTTACCGCTAACATATACTTTATAGGAATGAGTGAAATTTCCTTTTGCTTTAATTATAAGTACATCTCCTTCAAAAGTGGTATAAATATTATTGATTTCTTTATCATCTGCTATTACTTTTAAAGCTAAAGTATCACTTTGAGTGTAAACAACACTGGCAGCACCTGATAATTCAATTTGTTTAAAAGGCTTAACTTCCCTTTTTTGGGTTGTTTGAGATTTAATTGCTAAGGAGCTAATTAAAAGAATTGAGGATAATATTAATTGTTTCATGTTTTTATTTTATAAATGTTTTTTAATAATCTTTTTTTCTGACCGGCCTACCGGTTAGGCTGGTTTTATACATAGGACGTACCTCGTTACAAAAAAGTTACAGATAAATAAAAATATTTTTAAGGGTAAATTCCTAAAATTGTTAAACCATATAAAAACCCCGGTTTGAGCCGGGGTTTTGTAATCAGTTAGCGGGTTTGATGGTAAAAATTAGTTGTTTTTTATCCATGTAGCTATATCGATGATAACCTGACCATCCACATTGCCTTGTTTTTCATATTCGGCAGGGATAGATTTACCATCACCTTTTATTAATAAATGGTTTAATGTTGGGTATGATATAAATTGATTTTTAGGTTTATCATTTAAATTTTGTTTCCATAAATTAAAGTCTGTCATGGTTACCTGATAGTCTCTTTCGCCTTGAATTACCAAAATAGGCTGTTTTATTTTTTTTGCTACCTGAACCTGATTGTATTTTATCAGTGATTGCCAGTATTTTGATTCGAGATTTAATGGTAAATCTTCGGCTTTAGCTGTTTTGAGTAATTTTGGATTTTTTAAAGTTTTTATTTGGGCAGTTAATTTGTCAATTTCTTTTTTTTCTGAGATATCTATACTGTCTATACTAAAAATGTAATTGTATTGTTCTAGTACTAAATCTTCTAACGGCCTTGAGTTTCCTGCTAACAAAACAATACCGGTTACATTTTTTGATTTGCTTGCCACTAAAGGAGCACACATGGCACCTAAGCTATGCCCAATAATGTAGATTTTTGAATTTTTAAACTCAGGATTTTTTTTAATGATATTGATAGCGTTTAATGCATCATCAATCACTTCGGTATTTATATCAGTGCCTTTAGGATCTTTGCTCATTTCTTTGCCGTAAACCAAAGTGCGTTTGTCATATCTATAAGTAGCAATGCCGTTGGATGCCAAGCCTACAGCTAAATCTTTTAATGGTTTATTTGGTCCAATGGTTTCGTCCTTATCATTAGGTCCTGAGCCCGCCAACAAGATAACCACAGGAGGATTTTTAACATTATTAGGCACACATAATGCTCCGGGAAGAGACATGGTGCCGGTTTTTACAGCAATTTTTGTTTCGTAGTATTTATTTTGTTGTGCATATTCAGGAGTTGCATATGCTGTTTTGTTTTTTGGCGGAACAAAAAACATACCTATAATTTTTTTATTGTCGTTAAAACTAAATTGTAGGTCCATTTTTGTTTTTTCAAATTGACATCTTACGGCAACAATATCTATTGAATCTTTTTTTTCGGAAGATATTGTAGAATAGCCTTTATATTCTCCCATATATCTTGGAATGCTGCCCCACATTTTTTCCAACATATCAGCATTAAATTTATTTGCCATGCTT
>JAEUTR010000147.1 GCA_016787365.1 Bacteroidia bacterium | reverse complement strand
TCCGTTTTGTAAAACTACTTTTGCATTAGCGTTCGCTATTAAATTGCCATTAATTTTAAATAAAAAGGTAGCGTTTGCATTATTTTGTGCATTTAAAAACAGCGTATCCGTTAATAATGTTGCAGCATTTAATGTATAGGTATGAGGTGTTAATGTTAATTTATTTCCTACTTGTGCAGGAAACATTAATTCAATATCTGGTGTTACTGCATTTAAATACATAGCTACGCCGGTTAATTCGGTAGCACAATTAGCTGTTGAAGCATCAGGGTTAGTGTGTATTGTTCCAATCACATTCGTAGAAGTAAAGCCAGAAGTTAAACCAACATTTGATCCAATATCTCCGGTTACCATACTTACATCTGTATTAGTAATGGTACCGTCAGAAGAAAACAAAGCATAACATTCGGTGGTTCCTAAAACAGGAGCTGTGAAACCAGTTAAGATAGGCATGCCGCAACCTAAAGGTAAACGAGCCGTAGTGCCATCTATAGCAACCGCACCAGCTGTTGAAAATAATCGTCCTTCTAAATTACCACCAGCAGCCATTGAGATAGCGGCATTATGAGAAATCACAGTTCCTTTCATGGTTGTACCTGCACCCATAGCTACAGCGCCTTCTGCAATCCAAAACACTCGGCAAGCTTCCGCCCCATTTATTAAATACACTTTTGTAGCAGCAGCCGTTGTAAAGGCACCACCCACTTTAAATACAAACACCGCATTTGGATCGGCTTGTGCATCTAATGATAATGTACCAACTGCAGAACCTGCTGCGGCAATGGTATAAACACCAGCCGTTATAATTTCGCCGCCACCTAATACAGCGGCATGGCCAGCAGTTGCCGTCATTGAATTTAACTGATTATAGATTGCTAATAAATCAACTGCGCAAACCGAAGTAGCGGCATTAGCTGTATTCAAGGTTCCATCTACATTCCCAAATGCGGTAATCGCGCCAATATCTGTTCCTACATTTCCAGTAATATGCGAGATGCCGGTATTACCAACAGCACCGCCAGAGGTAAACAAAACATAATCAGCAGCGGTTCCCATAACTGGTACTTGACTAAAAGTAATTTTGGGTAAGGTTAACAAAACAGCGCAGGCTGTCACTAAAAATAAATTTGTTTTCATTTCAAAAATTTTAATGTGAGTTATAGTTCACATAACAAAATTGAAGAAATAATAAAGTTCGTCTCTTACAGGATACTTGTAAACATTTACATCATTCACAGTATTTGTAATTAATTATTATAAACGCAAAACACCCACCAAGCTATGAAGACTTGATGGGTGTAAAGCCTGTAAACTAAACAAAACTTTAAACCGCAGTATGAATGCGTTTTCAAAAGTAAATAAAGCATGGGCATTAAACTTACACATGCTTAGTAAGAAGTTACATTATTCGCAGTATTTAAAAGCTAGGACGAAAAGAAAAAAATAATTTAGGAAAAAGCTACTCTATCATTATTTTTTTTGTGGTGTTGAGATAATCATTATTTATTCTCACAGTATATATTCCAGTTGGCAAATCAAGATAATCAAGCTTTACTTCTCTTTGAGTATTTACATTCACTGTTTTTGCTAAAACTTGTTTCCCGGTAACATCATATATGCTTAGATAAATTGCTGTTGCATAGTCTTTATCAAAAGAAATCATTAACGATTGATTTTGTAATAAAGGATTTGGAAACACTGAGAAATCAATGCTCTCATAAAAATCTACCGCAATGATTTGTGAGTAAGTATAACTTTCATTAAAATCTGTTTGCTTTAATCGATAGTAATTTGTTCCACGGCTAGGCTTTAAATCATTTAATTGATAACGACTCATAGTAGTTGTATTATTTGCCTTTACAGTTCCAAGAGGCGTAAAATCAAATCCGTCGTTACTTTTCTCAACTGTAAAAAAATCATTATTAATCTCCGAAGCTGTTTTCCAATACAACTCCACTATTCCGGTATTAGCTTTACCTTCAAAACTAATTAATTCAATTGGTAATGGTCCAGCCGATGAATTAATAATTCCCAAATTACCGCCTCCAGGTCCAGTTGCGCCATTTGCTGAGGCAGCACAACCCGAACAACTTGTTCCTCCTGTTCCAGGAGTCGTACTTGTAGTAATGTTAGTGGTGGGTTGTGCAATGGAATAAATAACTACACCCTGGCCACCGCCACCG
>JAEUTR010000139.1 GCA_016787365.1 Bacteroidia bacterium | reverse complement strand
CATATGATTTTACCAATTCAATAGCTTCATAAGCGTAACCTTTTTTTCTGTATTGTTCAAAAACTAAAACCCCTACCCCTACTCTTAAATGCATAGGATCAAATTCAAATAAATCAATTGTTCCTATAGGTTCATGAGTTTGATTTAAGCATATCATTAATCTAAGTTGTTTATTCGTGTAAATGTCTTGATGTGCCGTATGCAGGTATAATTCCAAAACGTCTTTACTGTATGGAGTAATTGTATTGCTTATTTTCCAGACAGATGTGTCATTTTCTGATTCATATAACAATTGTAAATCAGCTGATTCTAAAGCTCTTAAATAAATATGTTCTGATCTTATAAACATTATTCTTTGTAGTAATTTGCGCGTTCTGTTTTAATAATTTCCTGTAATTTTTCATTTGTATACATAGGTAATGTAAACTCCTGCTCTTCTATTTTATCATCCACATTTAAACCAAATGTTACTGTTAAGTATTGATTTTGTTTAAGGCGTTCAATTAATTCAAATAACAGTTCTTGTTTGTTTTCCTGTATAGCATAAAACTCTTGTAAAAATAATTTGATAGGACTTAAGCAAGATGCTTCATTTGCCTTTACCTGTGTATATTGTTGAATAAAATACTGACACATTTCTTTTTGGTATTCCGAACTAAAAACCGGATGCTTTTTAAGTTGAATAAACAAGCTTTCAATTTTTTTTTGTTGAATCGTTTTTAATAAAACTTTAACATCCACATTTAGTTCATGTCCTTTTATAGTTAACGAATTGTAATTTCCATTAATAAGTAGTCCTATGTGCGGTGGTGTTCTGGAGGCATGTAAAATTACCAACCAGGTATTTTTATAAAGTAATTCCGGATTGAAATCGCTTACAACAGGTAATGTATATGGACTTTTGGTAATCATTTATCTAAAGTTACGCAAAGATTTTTGATGTAAAAAAATTATGAAAGAGATAAGCCTAATTTTTTACTGATGACCCCTTCTTTAAGGGAAAAAGTTGAAACACGGATGGTGTTAATATTTAATTCTTTCAAAATAAAGTCTATTAGTAAAAAAGAAATAACAATCATGTCCACACGCATATCAATCAACCCTTTTATATGATATCGTTCCTTAATAGTAGACGCTTTAATTTTTTGACTAATAAAATAATAATGCTCAAGGTTAACGCTATATTCTGTCTTGAAATCATTTAGTTCTCCTGTATTAAATTCACCATCAATAATATCTACTACCGAATCAAAAGCACCTGAAGAACCAATCAACTCAATAGGTTGATGCATTTTTACAGCTTCAAGTAAGGGATTTAATTCTTGTTTCAAATACTCATAAAATTCTATAGTCTCTGTCTTTGTTATTGGATCTGATAATTTAAATTTTTCTAAAAGTCTGGCGGCACCCAGTAAAAAACTTTGTTTCCAAAATATAGTATTATGATTAGCCAAAATAAATTCAGTGCTTCCTCCTCCAATATCCATAATTAAGGAGATCGAATCACTCATATTTACAGCCATTTTATTTCCATGATAAATTAAATCAGCCTCCTCATTACCATCAATTACCGTAATTGACATGCCGGCTACTTTTTTTGCCTGTACAACAAAATCATTCCCATTAGAGGCTGAACGAATGGCTGATGTAGCAAAAGCATGCGTATGTTCAACATTATGATCCAGTAAATACTGTTGAAATTGTTTTAACGCGTTTATTCCTCTTTGAAAAGGAGCATCTGCAATATAACCGGAGTTAATTGTTCTTTCGCCCAGTTTAACAGCAATTTTAGTATTAAAAATTTTTTTGAAAGTAGAATTAGGTAAGCGCTCAGCAATTAGCAAGTTAAATGTGTTAGTTCCTAGATCTATAATAGCAAATACCATAGGGCAAAAATATATAGTACAATTTAGTGAAAATAAATACCAATTCCTATTCTACTGAATCAAGTATTGATATTT
>JAEUTR010000127.1 GCA_016787365.1 Bacteroidia bacterium | reverse complement strand
TAAAGTTTTGTTGTTGTTGAAATAAAATATTAGGCGATATAAAAGATTCGTTGCCTTTTTCCAAAGGAATAATAGCTCCGGCATGACCGGTAATTTTTAATGGCAGCTTAGATGGGCCTTGCAACCCTTCATCAGGTTGTGTAATGTGATGAGCAGCGAAACCAACAAAATACCTTTTACTATATCCTAATAAACCAGCTGAAAAATCTAAATTTGTTTTTGTTTGAGCAGGAATAATTTCATTTGTGTTCCAAACAAAACCCCTTCTGGCATCAATCATATCACCAAAATTCAATTTTGTTCTGTCTAAAGATTTTTGAAAGAAACCTGCTTGTAACCCAGCTTTTATTGAAAATTCACGAGTAACAGGCAACAAATAGGAATAAACTAAACTTGCATTCGTAGATTTTAAAGTTCCTCTGGCTTGATCATCTTGTGTAACTATTAACCCCAATCCCCCACTAATAGCGTCAATATGCTGATCGTAAGAGGCGCTATAAGTCACATAAGTTCCCGATAAGTTAGGCCACTGGTTTCTGTAGTTCATACAAATACGAGGACATCTTGCAGTACCAGCAAATGCTGGATTTAAATATATTGGATTTGCATAGAACTGTGTAAATTGAGGATCTTGAGCCTGTAAATCTTGCCAAACGCCAGTAACACAAACAATTGTGAGTAATAATATCAGTTTCTTCGCCATGTAAGTTATTTTACTTAATCTATTCCTAATCACAAATATAGCAGTCTAATTTTAAAAATAAAAACTTTTATGCAACAATATTTTATTTTCTTTGTCGTTTTATTCAAATAAGTTTAACAAAAAATCTACCAAATGCTCTCTATCAGTAAATCTAACCTAATAATTTTAGTTCTATTATTTTCTAGCTGTTTTTTTGGTTATTCTCAGATATCAAAACAAAGTTCGGTCAATAATAGTCTGGTGAAAAATTTAGAGGAAAGTTCTTCGGATAAAAACAATACTCTTTTTAATTCTTCACACCGTGATTCTAAAAATAAAAACTTGCCATATTTTTTAGAACATTACATTATTCAAGGAAACAATGTACCTTCTTTTAAATTGGATAATATTTCTGTCAGAGAGCTTAGCAAAAAAGAACTTGAAGATATTTCTGCCTATGTAAATCTAATCAGTTCTGATTTTAAAATTTCAACGTCTACGGGTAAATCAAGATTTGATAATGTTGTTTATGCAAAAATAATTCCTGTAAGACTCAATAACAGCACTAATAAATATGAATTTTTAAATAGCTATACGCCTGTTTGGGATAATCAAAATATAAATACCATATTATCAAAAAATCAGATTCAAAAAAACAAAAAAACATCCAATGTAACCTCTTCCGTATTAGCATCTGGTAAGTGGTATAAAATTGGGGTAACAAAAGATGGTGTGTATAAAATTGACAAAACATTATTAACGTCATTGGGCATGGATATTGACAATATCGATCCGAGAAATATTAGAATATATGGAAATGGAGGAAAAGCAATTCCTGAAAAAAATGCACTTTTCAGATATGATGATTTACTGGAAAATGCGATTGCTGTAAATGGAGAAAATGACGGTACATTTGATAATAGTGATTATATTTTATTTTATGGGCAAAGTACCGATTCATGGAAACATATTCCGGGTTCATTGATGCCATTTAATCATCAGATGCATTATTTTAGCGACACCTCATTTTATTTTATAACGGCTGATTTGGGAACAGGTAAAAGAATTTTAGCTCAAAATTCATCTCCCAATACACCAAATACAATCACCTCTAAACAGGATTACTATGGGTTTCATGAAAGCAATAGTGTTAATTTAGTGAAAAGCGGTAGAGAATTTTATGGCGAAAAATTTGATCTTACGACTTCCTATACTTTTTCTTTTCCTATTCCTGATGCTGCAGTAGGAGACAGTGTATATGTATATGCATCTGTATTATCCAGAAGTGCCGGGGTATCTAATTATGCCGTAAATTTTAACAATGGTTCTTTTTCGTTTGCATGTGATCCCACGAATATCAATTATCATTTGGCTGATGTTGGTTTTGTAGGAGAAGGGACGAAAGGAGGATTGCTAGGCTCCGCGTATTTATCAGTATCGGTTACAAAACAAACCACTCAAGCCACAGGATGGATGGATAAAGTGGTTTATAATTGCAGACGTAATTTAATATTCAATCAAATTCAGTTTAATTTCAGAGATCGGAAAACAGTATTAGGTTCAAATACGTTTGCCAAATATGAAATTACAAATAACAGCTTTAATACCCCTACTATTTGGGATGTAACAAATCCATTTGATATAAAAAATCAGCAATTTAATACCAATGCTACTGTTTTAGATTTCACAACTACTTCTGATTCTTTAAGAGAATTTTGTATTTTTTCAACAAACCAAGCATATACTCCTTCGGCTTACGGATCTGTTCCCAATCAAAATCTACATGGTATTCAACAGGCCGATTTTGTTATTGTAACTCATCCTATGTTTTTATCAGAAGCTCAAAGAATAGGAAAGCTACATGAAGATTTTGACACCTTAACCTATACCATTGCTACTACTCAAGAAGTTTATAATGAATTTTCATCCGGAACTCCTGATATGGGCGCCATCAGAGATTTTGTGAAAATGTTATACAAGCGTCCTAGTGATCCTGCTCAAGCAACAAAATATCTATTATTATTTGGAGATGGATCTTACGAAAATAAAGATATTAATGGTAGTGGTAACAGTGCGTTAATTCCCACATTTGAAACGCAAAACTCTTCCTCATTTACAAACTCCTTTACATCTGATGATTATTTTGGTATGATGGACGATGACGAAGGTGATTTAACCTCCGGTTCTCCCGACTTGGTAGATATTGGTGTTGGCCGTTTTCCCGTAAAAAGCAAAACTGAGGCAGTGAGTATTACTAACAAAATAGAACATTATTATAAACTAAATTATGGCTTTAATCCAAATGCTGTAGAATCGTCTTGTGTTACTGCCGAAAATGATTATCCGCAAGGTGACTGGAGAAACTGGGTTTGTTTTATTGCAGATGATGAAGATCAAAACATTCATATCACAGATGCTAATAACTTAGCTAATCGTATTTATAATTTCAACAAACTTTATAATGTAGATAAAATATTTTTAGACTCATACATTCAATATTCTACTCCGGGTGGAGACAGGTATCCAGATGCAGTTAATGATATTAACAGAAGAATGGAAAAAGGTGCCTTAATTGTTAATTATACCGGTCATGGTGGAGAATTAGGATTAACCGAAGAACGAGTAGTTGAAATATCTCAGATATTGGGATGGAAAAATAAAAACAATTTACCTTTGATGGTTACTGCAACCTGTGAATTTAGTAGGTTTGATGATCCTGACAGAACATCAGCCGGCGAATATTGTCTTTTAAATGAAAATGGTGGAGCCATTGGATTGATGACAACTGTAAGAGTAGCTTATTCAGGGTTTAACTCCACATTAAATTCTGCATTTTATAACTATGCACTTACTCCGATGGCTGATGGAAAAATGCCTCACATAGGTGATATTTACAGATTAACCAAACGTCAGATTGGCACAAATGAACTCTACAGAAATTTTGTTGTTCTTGGGGATCCTGCTTTGAAATTATCTTACCCTGAACAAAGAGTGTATACATCATCCATCAATACACAAACATTAACTCCAACATCCAGCGATACATTAAAAGCCTTGTCGGTAGTAAGTATTACAGGATATGTAGGCGATAAAAATGGAAACAAATTAAGTAATTTTAATGGCGTTGTTTACCCTACGGTATTCGACAAAGAATCTACCATATATACATTAGCAAACGAATCCAGTTCTAATGTACTGGCTTTTCTACTCCAAAAAAACATTATTTATAGAGGGAAATCCGAAGTGATTAATGGTGAATTTTCTTTTTCCTTTTTAGTGCCAAAAGATATTGCTTACGATTTTGGTAAGGGTAAAATAAGCTACTATGCACACAATGGTATTGATGATGCCAATGGTTACTACGACAAAATTATTATAGGAGGCTCAAATAGTAATGCCATTGCGGATAATAATGGTCCCGACATTAGTTTGTTTATGAATGATGAAAAATTTGTTTCAGGAGGAGTTACTAACGAAAATCCGAAAATTTTCGCAAAAGTATCGGATGTAAGTGGCATTAATACTATAG
Organism: Bacteroidia bacterium; assembly: GCA_016787365.1. Lineage (GTDB taxonomy): Bacteria > Bacteroidota > Bacteroidia > B-17B0 > Aurantibacillaceae > UBA4416. The sequence goes on along the minus strand of JAEUTR010000127.1, from coordinate 1,570 downwards.
GAACCGGTATAGGACATGATGTGGTTGCAATTCTTGATGAAAACACAAGTAAACCTATCATTTTAAATGATTATTATGTTTCTGATTTAAATACTTATAAATCCGGTAAAATTACCTATCCGTTAAATGAATTAGCTGAAGGAACTCATCGATTGAGTTTAAAAGTATGGGATGTACAAAATAATTCCTCATCGTCATATCTGGATTTTGTAGTCTCAAATCAGGCAGAATTAGCATTAACCCATATTTTAAACTACCCAAACCCTTTTACCACCAAAACAAAGTTTTTTATAGAACACAACCAATGTTGCACCAGTTTAAAAGTACTGATTCAGGTGTACACTATATCCGGAAAAGTGGTAAAATCAATTAATCAAACAATAAATAACGAAGGTTTTCGTTTTGATGGAATTGAATGGGATGGAAAAGACGAATATGGCGATAAATTAGCCAGAGGAGTTTATATTTACAAAGTTAGTGTTACAGACGGCGCAAAGAAGAAATCTGAAAAAATTGAGAAGTTGGTAATTCTAAATTAATTATATCTTTGAGGCTCTCTTTTTAAATAAAAGAAAATAAAATGCAAAAACGAATTATAGGAACTGTTGGTACCGGAGTGATTTTATCATCACAGGCATTGGCTCAAACCGCTGCTTCATCACAACTTACAACGCAAGAATTAAGCGGAAGAGTAAATACAATTACAACCGCTGTGCCTTTTTTAATGATTGCTCCCGACTCTAAACAAGGAGGAATGGGAGAAGTCGGAGCTGCAACACCTGCAGATGGTAATAGTATACATTGGAATGTTGCTAAAATGGCATTTGCAGAAAAAAAAGGTGGAGCTGCCATATCTGTTACGCCTTGGCTTAAACAATTAGTGCCCGATATTTATTTGTACTACGTAGCTGGTTATGGAAAAATCAGTAAAACTCAAACGATTGGAGCTTCACTACGTTATTTTTCGTTAGGTAACATTACATTTACAGATATTGTAGGTAACACTACCGGACAATTTCGTCCAAATGAATTTGCGCTTGATTTAGCATACTCTCAAAAATTATCTAAAACATTTTCTGCAGGCTTAGCCGCAAGATATGTTCGCTCAAACTTAACAGGAAATTACACCTTAAGCAATGGGCAAGCTACTAAACCTGGAACATCTGTTGCTGTTGATGTTGGCTTATATTACCAATCTCAAAAATTAAAAATTAACGATAAAAAAGCTGTAGCTAGTGTAGGATTGGTATTTAGTAATATTGGACAAAAAGTTTCTTATTCAGTTAAGAAAGATTTTATTCCTATGAATTTAAGATTAGGCGCCGGATTAAAATTTGAAATTGATGATTATAATACCTTTGGAATTTATGGTGATGTCAATAAATTATTAGTGCCTACACAACCTGTTTATTTAAAAAATGCATCAGGTGGAGATTCCATTAACTATTCAACAAACGAAAAAATTATTATTGCAGGTAAAAATCCGGATGTACCTGTTGCAAAAGGAATTTTTCAATCTTTTAACGATGCGCCGGGAGGTGGAAAAGAAGAATTAAATGAAATAAATTAC
>JAEUTR010000072.1 GCA_016787365.1 Bacteroidia bacterium | reverse complement strand
TGCAAAAAACCTTCCTTTAGCTGAAAATAGTATATCCCCATTTTTTAAAACCCTTGTATATTTGAGCACTTTTGGATCAGTAAAAAAGGTCTGATCAGCTATAAAAATGCCCTCGGAATTAAAATCTCGTCCCTGAATTATAGGAATTTCCCCTGACTTCTCGGCTGAAACGTTTGCGCCAAACTGCAATTCTGCGATATCAGCAATTTTTTTTAGCATGTCTACAATATGTAAAAGTAGACGTTTACTACCTATTACCCAAATTATTTATCTTTATATAACACCTGAAAAGAATTTAACAATTCGATATTGTAATTTGACGTATATTTGCAACTATAATTTAGTTACAAACGTAAAAATATGTAATATTGTGAGTCAGATTGAAAAACTTAAGGAAAGGCTTAAGAATAGACCAAAGGATTTTAGCTGGGACGAATTATCGACCTTACTTGGAAAGCTTGGATACAATGAGCACAAAAAAGGAAAAACCGGTGGTTCCCGCAGAAAATTTGTCGGCGCGACTGGCGACATCATAAGTCTGCATAAACCGCACCCTGGCACTATTCTTAAAGCATATCAAGTGAATCAAATTATTGACCATTTAAACGAAAAAGGACTACTATAATTATGATACCGTTTAAAGATTACAAAGGTTACACAGCAGTTATCGATTTTAATCAGGATGATCAGGTGTTTCATGGAAAAATTCTAGGTTTATCTGACCTGGTAAGTTTTGAAGGCACTAATGTGTTAGAGTTAGATTCTGCTTTTAGAGAAGCAGTAGATGATTATTTGGAAACGTGCAAAGAAATTGGCAAAAATCCGGAGAAGACATTTAAGGGTAGTTTTAATGTTAGACTCTCACCGAAATTACATAGGAGCGCGTATTTCTTTGGCGAGTCTAATAATATGTCACTTAATGAAGTTGTCTCGGAAGCGGTATTATTTTTCTTGAGCAGTCATGAGCATCTAATGACAAACGCCGCTCTTTGGGAGTACTCATCTTGTTACGAACCAAAAATTAATATAATAAACTGCAATAGTAGGCTAAATAATAGAGCATTGACTATGCAATTTAGTCCGTCAAGAAACCCGTTAGTTCGTGCGCTTCTAAAAAGAGACGCAGTTGGATATTCACATTCATTACACTGGAAAGTGGATCATCACAGGTAATAGTTAATACAAAAAAAATTAATATAAAAAGGCTTCCAAAATGGAAGCCTTTTTTAGTTGGTAGGGCCGGCAGGGGTTTCACCTGCTATAGCACATCGCACTTTTAGTAAGTGCACCTTGAAAATATCAGATTTATACTTGAATCTCTAAATGTTCGTTACGGCCCTGCGATGTGCGAACCCTTCAAAGACCAATGGAGTTACAAATTTAGATATATGCTTAACTGCGTATACTACTCCTAAGTGACAGACGATTTGTGGGATCATGTTTTCCATAGTACTATGATTTAAGTTATTTAAATGAAATATAAAATGGGCCGCAAACAACACAAAGATCTCTCTGCATAAATCCAAGAATTCAAAGAACGCTACTTTAGTATTTTTGTAAGTGTAGTTTCTACTTCAAAAGTAGAATTTGAAAGTTTCCATTCAAAGCTGTTCACTCATTAAAAACCCCTGATTGCTAAATTCTCATCTTTTTTTGGATGAGTGAAGCATCCGTTTGAAGCCAAGGTTACGTAGTGCTAAACAAATCTTTACCATTTCCCTAACGAATATTACCAAACAAGCAGCACTTTATCGAAAAAACATCACACATATAAATTCTCTCCGTGAGGCTCGGGAAATTTTGTGATCTTTAATTAAGCATTTTTTATCCTCATGACGTTTTCTTCTCTGCCGCTTGATTCATCCAAGCTAATTTCATCCTCGCTTTTCGTCGAAAACCAAAAAGGTTGGGTGCTTATTCCGAATTTTTCTATAAATAATTCCAGATCTTTCATCCGCTATTAAA
>JAEUTR010000049.1 GCA_016787365.1 Bacteroidia bacterium | reverse complement strand
AATTTAAATAATAATTAAGTATTATGACAAAACAATATTTCATTGTCCTGTTATTTTTTGTTCAAGTAATTGTGTTTGGACAAATTACAGTACTTAAAGACACTCGCGAAATTATTGCCATTGAAATAACCGAATCAGGGTTACTTCATTGGACCTCTGAAGGAGAAACCACCAAACTTCCTTTTGTTATTGAGCAGTTCAGATGGAACAGATGGATTAAAATTGGTGAAGTAAATGGAGTAGGTAGCATTAAACAACATCACTACTCATTTAACCCTATTTGCTATCATGGTGAAAATTTGTTTAGGATAAAACCAATAGCGGAGTCGAAAGTATATAAAGAAATAAAATATATGTCCCGCGTGCCGGAAATAAACTATTCTATTGAAAAAAAGACAAAAGAAATAAAGTTTAATTATGAAACCATGTATGAGGTTGTAGATGCATCCGGCGAAATAGTTAAAAGAGGATTCGGACTATCTGTATCGATTGATAATCTTTCGAAAGGTAACTATACTTTAAAATATGATAACTCGTCCGTAGAGTTTAAAAGATAGTCGCCGTTTTTTAACCGATTAACAAACCACTTGTAATGCCAGTGGCATAATATTAATGGATATTTTGTTTTTAATGGTTAAGGGTTCACCGTCAAAATGTACAGGCAGTTCACCATTAAATTCAATATCGATTTGTTTCCCTTTTTCGGATTGTAATTGAATTGAAGTATGTATTTTTTTTGAAAATAATTTGACACCAATCATAGGAAGTGCCACTAATGAAAAAGGTTTTAAAATACTGATATTTAAAATGCCATCATTTAATTCAGCTTCAGGCGCAATGTAAACATCATTGCCCCACTGACCAGCATTTGCAACTGTTATTAAAAAAGCTTTGGTTTCCATAGATTTACCATCAATAGTGATTTTATAATCGTTTGGAGTGTATCCAAAAAATTCTTTAACGGTTGTTTTAAAATAAGTAACAAAACCGCGCTTTGTACTGATGGCAAATTCGTTGGCAATATGTGCATCAAAACCAATACCTGCTGTGCAAAAAAACGGGTATTGATTAACCATAGCACCATCAATCTGTTTAATAGTACCTTTTTCAATCACCCGAAGAGCATCCTTCACATCCATCGGAATACGATTACTTCTCGCTAACCCATTACCTGAACCTAAAGGAAAAATACCTAGAGCCATTTCTGTTTTAGCAACTACCGACGCTACTTGATTTACAGTTCCATCGCCACCGCAAGCTACTACAATAGTATAATTTCCTTTTAAAATTTGTTGCTTAACAGATTCAAAATCATCTTTGTTTTTCCAAACAATAAAATCATAAGGTATATGTTTTGAAAAATGGGATTTAATAAACTCAATGATATCAACTTTTTTTTTGACACCTGCATTGGGATTAATAACAAATGCTATTTTTTGTGTCATACTTTATTTTTTGTAGTGGTAAAGAAAAATTCTTTTAAGTAATTAGGTTCCGAATAAGCAACATCTTCAAATTCCTGAGCCTGATATTTTTTATATGCTAATTCAATCATGGATGATGCACTTGCTGCAATATTTTCAATAAAACAGGATTGAGGAATATGTTCTAATAATCCTTTAGCTTTAGGCATCCCATCCCCAAAAAAATAAATGCTTTTATTCAAATTAAAAACCTTAATGCTTTCTTCATTTAATACCAATGCTTGCAATGGTTGTATTTCATTTAATAAATTATCATAAACGCAGCAATAAACTTCCATTCGTCGGGCATCAATTAAAGGGCAATAGAGTGCTGTTTGTTCTTGTGTTTGGTTCATTACCTGCATACTTAGAGCTTTTAATGTATCAATACTTATTAAAGGAATTTGTAAAGCATAGGCCATGCCTTTAGCTGCCGAAAAACCAATACGTAAACCGGTATAAGAACCAGGGCCTGAACTTACCGAAATGGCATTTAAATCTGTTGGTTTTAAAGAAGCTTCATTTAATAATTGATCAATAAATACATGTAGGTTTTCGGCGTGCGTATAGCCGTTATTTAGTTCCTTGATCGAAACTAATTCAGCGTTGTTTGATAAAGCAACTGAACAAACGGTTGATGTGCTTTCTATGTGTAATAAGTAAGCCACTATTTATTTTTTATCAGAAAATAACTGGTCTTTATCAACCACCTTTACTTTCTTTCCGTTTTTCAATATTTTAGAAACAGCTCCATATGGACCTGAAATAATTTCATCACCTACTTTAACACCGCTTTTTATTTCAATAAAATCGTTATCCTGAACGCCGGTAGTTACATAAACTATTTTTGCAACCCCATTATCATTCACAAAAACACATTCTTTAATTTCCTCTTTTTTATTATTTAGTTTTTCCTGTTTCTCATCTTTAACTACTACACTCTCATCGTCGTTAAAATCATTTTGTTTTGTTTTTGTGGTATCAGAGCTACGTGTTGTAACACATGGAATAGGAATGGTGATAATGTTTGCGGCCCGCATGGTTTGTATTTCAACACTGGCACTCATGCCCGGACGAAATGGAGCAGGGTTAATGTCGGTTACCAAATCAAGATACGATTCTCGGAGTACTCTGATTTTTACAACAAAGTTAGTTACCTGGTCAACAGAGATGCCAGTAGTATTTGCCGAGTTAGCTACTTCTGTAACAATACCTCTGAATTTTTTTCCTATATAGGCATCTACTTCAATAATAGCAGTATCGTTTTTATGAATACGGATGATGTCATTTTCATTAACTTCAACACTTGCTTCCATTTCGTTTAAATTAGCTAAACGTAAAATCTCGGTTCCTTGTAATCCCTGAACACCAACCACACGTTCGCCCTTTTCAACATTTAATTTAGAAACTGTGCCATCTACCGGAGCATATATATAGGTTTTATCTAAATTTGAATTAGCTTCTTTTAAGGATGCTTCTACACTTTTTACATTGTAATCAGATGCTTTGATACTTTCCATTAAACCTTCAACATTCGCTTTTGCTGCTTCAAATGAGGCTTTCGAAGCATCAAATTCTTGTTGAGAAATAACATTTTGATCAAACAATTTTTTATTACGAGCATGAGCGGCTTCAGCATTGGACAGGTTTGCCTGTGCTTGTGCTAATTGAGCAACCGCTGTTTTTAAATTGGCTTTAGAACTGTTTACTGTTGCATTTACTCGTTCAAAAGCACTTTCATAAATATCTGGTTTAATACGACAAAGTAATTGTCCTTTTTTTACTTGTTCACCTTCTTTAACCAACATTTCAACTACTTCGCCCGATACATCCGAAGTGATTTTTAATTCGGCTTCAGGTTGTATTTTCCCGTTAGCAGATACCGATTCGATGATATTTCGCAAAGCTGCTTTATCGGTAGTTACTTCAGTAGGTTCTTCCCCTTTAAAAAATTTAAGCATAATCACTACAAATAATAGTGCGATACAAATTCCAATAATCCAATATAATTTTTTCATACTTTTTTGATTTGGTTCCCGCAGATTTCGCAAATTATCACAGTTTTTTCGAATTATTATCTGCTATATCAGCGCTATCTGCGGGAGTTTTTTTAAAATTTCAATTCTTTTCCTTGATAAAAGTCTAATACTTTTAATTTAAACACATAATCGTATTTTGCCTGAACCAAATTTCCTTGTGCATTTTGCAAACGGGTTTTGGCATTGTTATAGTCAAAAGTACTGATAGCACCTACATTGTATTTTTGTTGCGCGTAATAAAATGATTGTTCAGATGCTTCAACGGATGCTTTGCTGGCGTTGTATTTATTTAAAGCAGCCCTTGCATTAGCAAATGCCTGTGCAATGGTTTTATACAAATTTTGTTCGGTTAAATCTTGAGTATATTTAGCATTTAATGCATTTAATTGGGCATTTTTTACACCGGTATAAGTCTGAAGGCCATTAAATATTGGAACAGACAAGGTAAAGCCAATACTCTTATTTACGTTATCAGAAAACTGATCTGAAAATGATTTTTTAGATGTAATGATTTCTGTTTTTGGAGTATAAATTAATTCTCCTGATTGAGTAACGTATGGTGCTTGTTCTATACCAACAATATTAACCGCATCAATATTTTTATCCAATTCAGAGGTTCCTGTCCCTAAACTTCCGGTAGCAGAAAGGGTAGGGCTTACTCTTCCTTTGGCAACATCTAAATTTTTTTCGGCAGCTAGTAAAGTATAGTTAGCACTTTTTATAGAGTGTTGATTTTTTAAAGCGGTTTCATAAATGTTTTGAACAGATAAATTAGCTAATTCATTATTCAGCATATCAACATTTGGCCGGGAGATATTAAAATTATTTAATGTATCTAAGTTTAATAACTGCTTTAATGTTAACATGGCAATCTGATAATTATTATCGGATGTAGTAACATTTACCTCTTCGTTTGATAACTGAGCCTGTAAATCATATACCGCGCTTTTTGCCAAAGTACCGGCATCAGCTAGTTTCTGAGTTCTGTCTAATTGTTCTTGAGTAATTTTATATTGAGCCTGTGCTATTTGTAAAATTTCGTCGCTAAAAATAACGTTGATGTATGCAGTAGCAACATTTAATGCCAAGTCGTTTTTTTGCTGTAGATAACTTTCTGTACTTGATAAATATTGATATTGATTGGCTTTAATAGTATTATATTGAGCTAATCCCGACCATAATACAACATTGGATGATATATAAAAGTTTTGAGATAACACCTGAGTATTAGCAAAGGTATTGGTATACCTATCAATCGTTCTACCAAAGTTATATGTATGTTGTGCACCTGCATTAACGGTTGGTAAAATAGAAGCTTTACTTTGGGTAGTATTGTTTCGGTTAATTTTTGTAGTTATTTCAGCTTGCTTCAAGCTAATGTTATTTTTCTGGGCATAATCAACACACTGTTGTAAATCCCAGATATTTGATTGGGCTAATGATAACTGAGCTATCCCCAAAAAAAGGAATACGTTTAAAATGGTCTTCATAGGTATTTATAAATCGAAGTAAATTTAACTAAAAAAAGCACCCATTTTACCCAACTACATTAACGGTAAAAAAGTAGGGGTATTGGTAAAAAAGGCTTACATATTTTTATCAACTTTACGTTATCAAACCCTCTTTTTTTAGTACTTTTCTAATCTTAATTATTGTTTTCATAAAGCTAAATGACTCCCTTTTTACAATATATTGCTAATTATGTTTTCGAACATCATAAAGATGATACCGAACATTTATGTATTGTATTGCCTAATAAACGTGGTGCTTTATATTTAAAACAACATTTAGCGAAAGCTTTTCAAAAAACCATTTGGCTGCCTTCTATTATTAGCGCTGAAGAATTGGTAGCTGAATTATCAGACTTACAACAGGCTGATAGTATTGATTTGATTTGCGACTTATATGCTGTATATACTTCTGTTTTAAAAGAAAAAGCGGAGCCGTTTGAAGCTTTTGCAAAATGGGGAACCTTGATGCTTCAGGATTTTAATGAAGCTGACAGATATCTGGTGGATACCAATGCATTATACCAGAATTTAAAAGAGATTAAGGAAATTGAAAACTGGAGTTTAAGCGCTGATAATTTAACGTCCACACAGCAGGATTATATCAATTTTATGCATCAAATGGGGAGCATTTACCATGAGTTTGCAAAAGTACTCTTACAAAAAAAACAAGCATATCAGGGTTTGATGTACCGTAAAGCCGTGGAGAATTATAAAAATTCAGAGTACATTAATCAGTATTCAAAAATTTTAATTTGTGGCTTTAATGCCTTGAATAAAGCTGAAACGATTATCTTTTCGGATTTAGTGAAAGAAAAAAAAGCAACTATTATTTATGATGCAGATAAGTATTATGTTGAGAATGAAAATTACGAAGCCGGATTATTTTTACGTAAAAACTTTAGTAATACATGGTTAGATACTAAAAATCATATTGGGAATTATTTTAATGAAATACCTAAACACATTGATATTGTTGCTGTTCCAAAACAAATGGGGCAAGCACAAGTTGTATCACATCAATTACATGAATGGATAAAGCAAGGCAAATCATTAAGTAAGACCGCTGTAGTTTTAGCAGATGAAAGTTTATTGTTCCCTATTTTAAATCAATTACCAAAAGAAATACAGCATGTAAACATTACCATGGAATATCCATTGCGTTTATCTCCTATTTACGATTTAATTGATAGTTTAATTAGTTTGCATCAATCAACGCAAAAAGCAAGCGCATCTAGTAGTTATTATTTTGCGGATATATTTAAGATTTTACAAAACTCTTTATTTAAAAAATATTACAAATCATTTAATCCTAGCGTTCCTTTACAATCTATTATTCAAAAAGTAATTGATAAAAATTATGTTTGGCTAAACACAAAAGTATTGGCCGAATTATTCGAAGATAATTACCAATACATTGATAATTTATTTAATACATGGGCTAACTCTGCCCAAGGCATTGCTTCCATGTCGCACATTATTAATGTATTTAATGTTTCTGAAAACGAAGACTTGCAATTATCTTCTACCGAAAAAGAATATTTACATGTGTTTACAAAGTATTTCAATCGCTTACAATCTTTAATTGAAACACATCATTATTTGGATTCATTGTTTACTTTAAAAAGTTTGTATAAACAAATTATAGGTTCAGCATCTGTTCCATTTATTGGCGAACCTTTGCAAGGATTACAAATTATGGGCGTGTTAGAAACCCGAACTTTGGATTTTGAAAATATTATTTTGTTAGGGGTCAATGAGGGAGTTTTACCTTCAGGTAAATCTACTAATTCATTTATTCCCAACGATTTAAAACGATATCATGGTATGCCATTGTATGGCGATAAAGATGCTATTTATGCTTATCATTTTTATCGTATTTTACAAAGAGCATCTAATGTTTTAATAACTTATAATACGGAGCATAGTGTTTTAGGTTCAGGCGAAAAAAGCCGTTTCATTACTCAATTACAATTTGAATTGCAGAAATACAATAAGGCTCATGTGATGACTGAGCAAATGTTAAGTGGAGATGCGTTACCTGCAAGTTCTCGTAATAAAATTTCTATATCTAAAACAGAGTTTAATTTAGAGCCTGTTGTTTATAAATTAACTTCCGATAATCAGTACGGAGGTTTAAGTCCTTCGGCTTTAATTACCTATAAAGAATGTGCCTTACGTTTCTTTTTTCGATACGGAACAGGAATTAAAGAAACAGACGATGTAGAAGAAAGTGCGGAAGCAAATACACAGGGTTCTATACTACATGAATCTTTGGAAATGTTGTATAATCCCTTTATAGGAAAGGTTTTAACAGAAATCCATATTAAGGAATGTCTTTCAAAAACAGAAGAGTGTGTTAATTTGATTTTTCAAAATTACTTTAGTCAGCGAGAAAGTCAGTTTGGAAAAAATTTTTTACAACGAAAAGTATTGTATGAATACGTTCATAAATTATTGCGCAATGATTTACGTTTGATACAACATTCGCAAAAAACAAACGAGCTGTTGAGTTTAATAGATTTGGAGCGTAGTTTAACAGCTTCGGTTACCATTCTTATTAAAGGTATCGAAACAACTATTTATTTAAAAGGCTCAGCGGATAGAATTGATAAACTAGGAAATAAAATCAGAATCATTGATTATAAATCGTCCATAAAATCAGATGATAAATTTAAGTTTACCAATTTTGAAGATTTGTTTACTGATAGCCAGTACAATAAAATGTTACAGCTGTTTATGTACGCTTGGTTAGTGGTAAAAAATAATATGGCAAAGCCCGAAGAATTACAGCCTTGTATTATTCCTTTTAAAAAATTTGAAGAGCATCCAAAATTTATTTTAGAAGATGTGAAAGGTGGTGGGATTTTAAATTTTACGGCTGAATTATTAGAGCAATTTGAATATTATTTGAAGCAAACAATAGCAGAGATTATTTCCAACGAAGGTGCCTTTACCCAGACAGATGATCTTGATAAATGTGAATACTGTGCTTATTCAAGTATTTGTAATGTGAGATAATATAACATACCTTCCGGATTCCAAAAACCCGGAAGGTGTTAAAAATTAATTAGGGAATAATTCTGAATCACTCGCGCAGGTCATACATTTAGGCCCTAGTCGTGGATTTACCATCAAATCGTTGGCTTTCAATCCTTTCAGTTCTTTATCAAATTTCAATTTCATTCTTACTTCAGATTTGATGGTAAGGCCATTTTTTACAGAGGCATTCCATACCATGTTCTTGGCCACTTCTTCCACTAATTTATTTAGCTCAGCATTATCTCCCAATACAATTACTTTTTTTACGGTGCCATCCACGTTCAATTGCAATTTCAAATCAACTTCATCTTTGCGCATTTTTTTTGTTAGAACAATTTTGTCTCTGAAAAAGTCATTCAGGTCACTTTCACCTGACCCATAACATGCCTGACGACATGCTTTAGGATCCTTAGCTTTTTTAGGTTTAGCAGGAGCAGAAGGATTTGTTTTTGCATCAACTATAACATCTGATTCTTCTTCTACAGCAACCGCTTTTTTAGGCTCTTCTTTTAAGACGGCTGTACTTACTGGTTTAACAACTTCAGGTTCCTTTTTCGGCTCTTGCTTCACAACCTCTTTTTTCGGTTCTTCTTTTTTTGGAGGATTAGTTTTAGGC
>JAEUTR010000048.1 GCA_016787365.1 Bacteroidia bacterium | reverse complement strand
AAAATCTTCTAATTATAAAAACAATGTCTTTCAAAATTTATCACACACCGATCAATTATCAAAAGATACATCGTATGCGAAAATCATGAAAGATTCGATGACTAAATCAAAACGGGTTGAACCAAAGAAAGTATTGCCTTTTGTAAAAACAGATTTAAACCAACTTCAAGCAGAAGAACCCGTTATTGTATGGTTCGGACATTCATCCTACTTGCTTAAAATTAATGGTAAAACTATTTTAGTAGATCCTGTATTTAGCGGAAATGCTTCTCCTTTTTCGTTTATGATTAAAGCATTTAAAGGTTCTAATGAATATTCGGCGGATGATATGCCAACCATTGATTTATTATTATTAACGCATGACCATTACGATCATCTGGATTATAAAACATTAAAATTATTACGTTCTAAAATAAAACAAGTGATTGCACCTTTAGGCGTTGGTTCGCATTTAGAACATTGGGGTTTTGAAGAATCACGTATAACAGAATTAGATTGGTGGGAGACCAATTTATTTGCTAATGATATTGAAATTACTGCTACGCCAGCTCGTCATTATACAGGACGAACAATGACACGTTCAAAAATGTTATGGGCTTCGTATGTACTAAAAACAAAAGCACATTCTGTTTATTTGGGAGGCGATTCTGGTTATGATGAACATTTTAAAATGATTGGAGAACAATACGGACCTTTTGATATAGCTTTATTGGAATCAGGGCAATATAATACTTCCTGGCCAAACATTCATATGATGCCGGAGGAAACCGTTCAGGCAAGCATTGATTTAAAAGCTAATATTTTATTTCCTATTCATTGGGGAAAATTTGCTTTGGCTATGCATGATTGGGATGAACCTATTAAACGTATTGTAAAAAAAGCCGAAGAGCTAAATGTAAAAGTAACCACACCAATGATTGGCGAACCTTTACTGATTAGTAAATATCAGGAAACTAAGTTTTGGTGGGAGTTTGAATAGTTCTCCGGCTAATTTGCCAAAGACATGAGTTTATTAGTAATAAATATATTACTTTAGTTTTAAACTATTATTCTCATGAAAAAACGCCTATTCATATTTTTATTTTTTTCTCAATTTATAAAAGCACAGCCCTGTAAAGAAGTTATTGGTTATTATCCTAACTGGCAATGGTATGATAGATCCAATTTGGTTAAACCTTCTACAATTGCTTATTCAAAATACTCTATTATAAATTATTGTTTTTTTAAACCCGAAACAACCGGATTAATTTCTAATACAGATGCGTGGGCAGATGAAAATTTACTTCTGGGACAAATTAACTGGTCAACAACACCGGAAACGTATTATCCGAACACATCTGTGATTGATTTGGCTCATAATGCCGGAACCAAGGTTATGGTTTCAATTGGCGGTTGGACTTTGTCAGATAATTTCCCAACGATTGCCGCCAGTTCCTCAAAAAGAGCTTTGTTTGCATCCGAATGCAACAGGCTTTTGAAATTTTATAAATTTGATGGTATTGATATTGATTGGGAGTACCCCGGGTTTGCAGACCATTCGGGTACAGTGGCTGATAAACAAAATTTTACCTTGTTGCTTCAACAAATAAAAGATTCAATTACCACATTAGGAAACCAGAACGGTAAAAATTATTTATTATCTGCTTGTTTTGCAGCAGAGGCTTCAAAAGCGGCTAATATAGAATGGAATAATGTTACAGGAATTTTGGATATGATCAATTTAATGTCGTATGATTTTTTTGGAGCATGGGATTGTGTTGCTAATCATAATTCTCCACTCTATGCCACAACTGTTGGCAATCCAAATTTTAATATACAAAGTGCTTTTACAATGTTAACCACTACTTATAATGTTCCTGCAAATAAAATAAATGTAGGAGTTGGATTTTATGGACGTTCACAGACCGGAGCAACAACTATTTATCAACCCACAAATTGTGGCGAAGATCAGGTTACTTTTTCTGCAGATTTAGGAATGCCAATGTATTATAATATTATGGATAAGTATAGTCAGTTTAATTACTATTGGGATAATGTAGCTCAAGTTCCGTATCTTATTGGTAAACCAAGCGGTTCAGCTCCCGGAACCTTTGTTTCTTTTGATAATAAAAAATCCATTGGGATGAAAGCAAAATTTATTGCAGATAATAATGCCCGTGGAACTATCATATGGGAAATAACCGGAGATTATTTGGAAAGCTCTCCCGGTTCGGGAGTTGTATCGTCAACACCGCTGCTCGATACATTAAATTATGTGTTTTGTAATCAATTAACAACAGGACTCACACAACAGGAGGCGAAAGAATTGGTTGTTTATCCTAACCCAACTCAACAACTAATTAATCTATTCGTAAAAGAAACATCTCCTGTTTTATTAACTATAATTAATAGTCAGGGTACTGTGATTTTCTCCAAAACAATACACTACGGAAACAATACATTTGATTTACAAAATCATGCTAAGGGAATCTACTTTATAAAACTACAATCAGAAGATCAGTTATATTATAAAAAAATAATTAAGGATTAATTGGTTTAATATCTGTTCGAATCTATTATTTCTACTATTTTACTAGTAGTGATTTTTTTAGATAATAAAAATGTACACATAAATTAAATTATTAATTTATTGGTTGTATTAAGTTTATAAAATGTTTTATGATTTTATTTTCTTTAAAAGTGGCTCCGGTAGGAATCGAACCTACATCAAACGTTTAGGAAACGCTTATTCTATCCATTGAACTACGGTGCCAATAAGATGCTGTAAAGTTACATCTTTTATAAATAAAAAAAGCCACCCGACATTGGTGGCTTTTGCTCCCTCTCCTGGGCTCGAACCAGGGACCCCATGATTAACAGTCATGTGCTCTAACCAGCTGAGCTAAGAAGGAATCCTTTTCCTCATAAAGGAGGGCAAATTTAATATCTATTTTGTAAATAAACAATATATTTGTGAAAATTTTTAATCTTTTTTAATATGAGTCT
>JAEUTR010000026.1 GCA_016787365.1 Bacteroidia bacterium | reverse complement strand
TCCTAAAGAAGTTGAAGCTTTAAAACATGCTTTATCTTTAGCCAAACCAGGGACCTTTATTACGGCCTTAAGTGATGTGATTGATAATGCCATTGATGTGGTACAATCTTATTTGGATAAAGAACGCGGTGTATAATCATTAAAATAGATAAAATGTCAAAAACAAAAATTACAATAAATAATAATGGTTCTGTTCGTTTAGAAGGCGAATTTGAAATTGTGGATAAGGCCGGTAATGCCTATGATTTAGGAGGAAGAGAAATTGTTTCTTTATGCCGTTGTGGACTTTCTAAAAACAAACCTTTTTGTGACGGATCGCATAATGGTCATTTTGAACATGAAGCGATAGCTTTTGCCTTACCTCCAAAAAAATAATTAAAAAGGGATTAAACGATTTCGTTTAATCCCTTTTTAACCATCCTGTAATACTCATCCGTCGTTGTTGTGTAACCAACACTTCGTGTTGTAACTCGTTGCTTTTAAAGAAAACGGTTTTACCCTGAGTAGGAGCTATTTTTTGATTATTATAGTTTTGATAAATTAATAATTGACCTCCCGCACTTTCCTCCCAATCATTATTCAAATAACTGATCATTGAATATTTTCTGCTCGGATTATTTTTAAACTGATCTAAATGTTTTTTATAAAAGCTTACAATTTCATATAATTAATAATGAAACTCATAACTGGTAATACCGGCAAAACAACTTCGATTTAAATATTTTACAAAATCATCTATCTGATCAAAGATATCATTTTCGTATGTATTGTCATGTTCACGATCAAGCCAATAAATAGAATCACTTCGTATACTGCTGTCGTGCAAAATTTCAGAATCATTTCCTGTTCCTGCAGGTAACAATAAATTTTGTTTCAGTAAAGACAGTAAATTGTCTTTAAGATGATTGGATAAATCATCACTTAAAAAATGATTGGAGATCCCAACATTGTCTTTTATGAAACTGGTAATTAAGGTTTCAAAATCTTTTTCCATGGCTTTTTGAGCCTGAAAAGACAGACGTAGATTAAAGGTACTTTAATATATGGATAAACAACAATTTATATATAATACCATTATTATTTGTATTGTAGAATCAGGAGTTTTTTTATTTTTGTTATACTGATGTTTTTTTTGTCCTCTTATCAGTGTCCCTTTTTTATAAACCTAAACTTTTATTTATGCCGGTACAACAAAAATTAGATGTCAAAAAAATTATTCAGTTAAAGTTTCCCGAAAGTCAATTTTATAAAGAAGAACAAGTAAAAAAACAAATTGTCATTCATCATACAGTTAGTGGGCCCAGTGCCATGCGCGTGTTTGAAGTATGGGCTTCCAGTCCTGAACGTGTAGCCACAGCATTTGTTATTGGTGGTGACGGACAAATTCATCAGGGATATAACAGTAAATTCTGGGCACATCATTTGGGATTAAAGAAAACCAATAATACAGCGTTAAATAAAGCTTCTATAGCAATTGAAGTTTGTAACTGGGGAGGATTAACATTAAAAGACGGAAAATATTATTCGGCCTTTAACAGAGAAGTAGCTCCGAATGAAGTTATTGATTATGGTAAAAAGTGGAGAGGTTATCGTTACTTTCATAAATATACGGTTGAGCAAATAGAATCTTTAAGGCAGTTGCTAGTGTATTTATGCGATAAATATCAAATTACAAAAGTATATCAGGAAGATATGTGGGATATCAGCAAAAATGCATTGTCGGGTAAGCCGGGAGTGTATACACATGTGAGTTTCAGAGAAGATAAAAGTGATATGCATCCACAGCCCGAGTTAATAGCCATGTTACAACATCTGACACTTTAATAGCAGTAATTAATTTTTATAAATAATAACAATACATTTATGAGTTCATTAACTTTGGTATTTGTGCATGGATATAGTGTAACATCTACTAATACATACGGAGAACTGCCTTTAAGATTAAGAAATGAAGGTAAAAAACAGGGAATAGATATTCAGATTGAAGATATCTTTTTGGGAAGATACATTAGTTTTAATGATGAAGTAAAATTAAATGATATTTCAAGAGCTTTGGAAACGGCTGTTCAACAACAGATTTTATCCAATGCTTCCATTCCTTCCCGTTTTGTTTGTATTACCCATTCTACAGGTGGACCGGTTGTCAGAAACTGGTGGAACCTGTATTATAATCAGCAAGCAAAGGTTTGTCCTATGAGTCATTTAATTATGTTGGCACCGGCTAATTTTGGTTCGGCTTTGGCTCAATTAGGAAAAGGAAAATTAAGCCGTTTAAAATCATGGTTTGATGGCGTTGAACCTGGACAAGGGGTTTTAAACTGGCTGGAGTTAGGTAGTTCTGAAGCATGGGAATTAAATACCAATTGGATAAAAAGTGATGGTAGTCAAATTTCTGAAAATGGAATATTTCCTTTTGTAGTTACAGGACAAGATATCGATCATCAATTGTATGACCATTTGAATTCCTATACCGGAGAGATGGGATCGGATGGTGTTGTTCGGGTAGCTACAACCAATTTAAACGCACAATACATAAAACTAACACAACCTTTAGCTTACAACAAGAATGGTAAACTCACAACGGATGATTTTGAAATTGCAGAGCATACAAAAAGTCCGGAAACCGCATTTAGGGTGGTTTCTCAAAAATCGCATTCAGGTGATGACATGGGCATTATGAAAAGTGTAAAAGCTACCGGAGATGATAAAAGTAGCGAAACCGTAAGTGTTATTTTTGATTGCATAGGTGTTCGCACAACAGATGATTATAAAAGGGTAAATGCCAAGTTTAGGGATGATACAGAGCAGGTTCAGCGAGATTTTTTACTGGAAATTGACCGTACCTTTTTTGGACGGAAAAAGTATATCCATGATCGTTATTCTATGGTTATTTTCAGATTAAAAGATTCGGAAGGATATAATTTGACAAATTTTGATTTGATATTAACGGCCGGAGAAAATAATGACCCGAATGCTTTACCAACCGGATTTTTTGCAGACCGACAATGTAACAGAATCAATCAATCTACAATTACTTATTTTTTGAATTATGATATCATGAATGGATGTGCTCCTGTTATAGATAATGGAGATGTGGTACGTCCTGCGGTTGAAGGAATTGACAAGTTGGGATTAATCATTAACCCACGACCAAACGAAGGTTTTATCCGTTATTTACCTTGTAAAATAAATGCCTCAAAAGAATTGTTTGATATAGCCATAAGACCTAATAGTACGACATTAATTGATATTTACATGCAGCGTATTGTTAGCACAGAGGTATTCAGATTTGAAAAACAAGAAGGAGAAAAGATGTTGAATAAAAATTTTAAAAATATAACTCCCGGAAAGGAGATTGTATAAGCCTTGATATATTCGATGTTTTTAAACTTTGTTTAAAAAAAAAAACTGCTTACAAACCAATTTTTTTTATCCTGAAAATCCTACAATTTTAGTAAAAAACTTACACCTGTACGTTTAAAAAAACATTTGATATTGATAGCTATTTTTTATCGACATAGCTTTGTACTGTAATAATACTCTTGCCATTTCTATAAACTAAAAGAGTATGTAACCATCTTAAAATTACAGGAAAATGAAAAAAGTTAGTTTTTATGTATTAATGTTCTTAGTTAATACAATTGCTTTAACAGCAAACGCTCAATCAAAAAATGAAGAACCTGCATTTATGGAAATTTCAGGAAGGGCTTTAATGAATGATGTGAAAACAAAAAATTATGCAGTATCGGTTTATTTGGACGGAAGAATAATTGATTCGATGTATACGGCTACTAAACGACCTATCACATTTGCTGTAGAGTATAATCAGGTGTATACGTTTTTATTCCAAAAAGAAGGTTGTGAGGATAAGGTGGTAATTGTAAACACAAAAATTCCGGAAGGTTTAAAAAGTATGCAGGACAATACGTTTGAGTTTCAAGTGGAAATGTCTGAAACACTCACTAAAAAATCAAAAGAAACAGAGGATTATCCGGTGGCCGTTTTAATGATTAATAAAAATGACGAGTTATTGGAAATTAGTGAAGATTACTATAAGTTAACTCATAAAGAGGACGGAGTAACGAGTTCAAATGTATCAGGAAGACCTAAGTCTGCTGTTAAGAAATAATAAACGGTATCTATTTAAGCATCAAATAGAATTCTAAAATCACAACCTTCTTTAAAAC
>JAEUTR010000009.1 GCA_016787365.1 Bacteroidia bacterium | reverse complement strand
GTGATTGCTAATTGCAATCACCTTTTTTTGTTTCAATTGGTTTTACGAATTGATTTCGTTCCACATCTTTTAAATTATCATCATCTTCTTCGTCTTCATAAGAGCAGGTGTAACCATAAATCGCTTTCAATGCCGCTCTGGCTCTACCTACTTCTTTACCTTTATAAATACATTGATTAGCAATCGTTTCAAGTGCTTCAATATCGTCCCAATCTATTTCATTCATGATTCCCAATATTTAATGTACTACAAAGGTAATACGTGTATTAGTATCTATGTGATAATGTATTATGATTTTAAACATACTTAACGCCTTATGTGATTTTTTAACATGAAAAAAGAGGTGTCTCTTTCGAGATACCTCTTTTCATTTAACCTTTAATATTTTAGTTAATGGCTTTAGCGTTAAAATTAGTCAAAATTAATTCTTCCAATGTAAAACGTTTACCGTCAATAAAAGCTGTTATCCATGCGTCTTTTTGACCTTTAGCAATAATTTTTTTACGGGCCGTTTCTGCTTCTTTCAAGGTAGCAAAACTTAACTGTGTAAAACGGGTAATACCATCAGGATAATTTACTATTTCAGGAGTACCAAACTGTTTTAAATTATCATATTTGTAATTTTCGGGATTTCTGTATGCGGCAATCTGTATCTTAAATACTAAACCATCCATACACATATTCCCGCCAATGTCCATTAGTTGTTTGTACACGGTAGGATCATTTAACGATTTACCTTTAATGGAGGCGAAATCCGGAATTGGTCCGCTATTACAAGGCTCTGAAGGCGCTGTTGATTTTCCGGATTCAGAATTATTTGATTTTGTTGATTCTGTAACAGCTGATTTTGAAGGATCGGTATTTTTTGCAGAAGCATCATAGGCTTCTAAGGCAGCTTTAACAACTGCATCATTTTTAAACGCATCAACACTAGTTACTGTACTTAATAAACTATCTAAAATTGTTTTTACAGAAATGTGATTTCTTTTTGGTTCAAAATCCGGGGAATACAAATAAAAATCTTTTTTTATTTCCACAAATTTTTGCAGTTTATCTACGCTAATTTCATCTTCTATCGGATCTTTTCCTTGCACTGTAATTTTAATCTTGTAGGTATTACCTGGCGTAATAGCCATTAAATATTTTCCTGTTTTTGAATTTGCATAATAAGGTCCGATAGCTTCATTGGTTTCTTTTTTGGTAATTTCTATTTTAGCTTCTGCAGGTTTTTCATCAACAAATACAGTTCCTTTTAATAATGCCAGAATTGGTTTTTCGCCAAGTATGCCGGGTGTTACCGTGTAGATATCTTGTTCGCCTTTTCCTCCTGCTGCTCCTCTGTTTGAAGAAAAATACCCAACATCTCCTTTTGCATTAATTACATAATAACGGTCATCTTCTGTAGTATTTAAAGGTATTCCCATACTTAATGGTTCTATCCAGGTGTTATCTTTTCTTATAGAATACATAATATCGTATCCACCTATACTTTTATGTCCTTCTGAACTAAAAAACATGGTAATCCCATCAGGATGAATAAACGGAGCGTCCTCGTTATACTGAGTATTTATTTGAGGCCCTAAATTTTTAGCCGGTCCCCAATCTCCATTTTCTTTTTCGGAAACGTATAAATCTCTCCCGCCAATTCCACCCGGGCGTTCTGAGGCAAAATATAAATATCTTCCATCGGAGGAAATAGAGCAACTTCCTTCCCAAAATTCTGAATTAATATTAGGATTTAATTTCTCTGGCTTACTCCAATCAGCACCGTTTAAAGTACTGATATATAAATCACCGGGATTTTTAACATCACTTGCAAAAGTAAATAAAATGTTTCCATCCGGAGATAATGCCACTGCGGCGTCATTTCCATTTGTATTCATTGATGTAATCCCTGTAGGTTCATTCCATGTAGAATCTGACCTTCTTGTTGCAATAAATATATCTTCATGATAAGTACCTTCTGCTTTATCAACTTTTAATTGTTCGGTTAATAATCCTCCTGTACTTTTTTCTCCTACATAGGTAAAAATCATAATTGACTCATCGGCCGAAATGATAGGAACTCCTTCTGTTTCTTTCGTGTTAACCGGAGCACCTATATTTTTAATGTCAGCAATTATTTTTTTTGACATTAATTCCTTACCATTATTACAATTTACAATGCCTAGCTCTGCATCAGCAATAAATTCCTTATACTCTTCGATTAATTTTTTATCCTTCACTTCTTTAAAGGAATTATAAAATTTAATTGCGTCATCAAATCTATAATTTACATGATAAGCTTTAGCTAAATAGTAATCCACAACAATAGCTTTATCCGTTCTTTTAATATCTTCAAAAATTTCAATGGCTCTTGCCTTCTTTTCGGGATAATATAAGGCTGAATATCCTAATCTGAATTTATAATCTAAATTTTTTGGATTGAGCGTATATAAACGATCATAAAGTTCATAAGCTTTTTTATAATCTTTCATTTCAAAATAATAATCAGCTTCTTCATTAATGTCTTTATTTTGGCCTGTTACAGCCATTGAAATAAAGAAAATTAACACAGATAATAAAAGTTTAAGCTTTTTCATAATTTGACATTTTTATATTAACTGTTAAACACACTAACAGATAAACCAAAGTTGATGCTTTTATTGAATTTTATTTCATAAAAACAAAATGATTATTAACACCTAACCGTTAAAAGCAAAAAACCGCCCGCTGGTAGGCGGACGGTTTCTAAATTGAAGTTCTTATATTATTTTCCTGCAGGCTTATTTGTAGCAGGAGCCGGTTTTGTCCCAGGAGTTTTATTTACCGCAGGTGTTGCGCCTGGAATTTGTGCAGGAGCCATTGTGCTCATTTTTTTAATAACCAGTGGTAAAATATCATCACCTGGCTCAGAATACAATACATTTCCTGCACTTGTATCAAATACATACTTATAGCTATTTTCTTTAGCTACAATATCAATAGCATTTTTAGCTTTATCATAAATTGGTTTTGATAATTCACCATATTTACGTTGGTAATCTTGTTGAGCTTGAGCCTTAAAATCTTCAATACGTTTATTTAAATCCTGTAACTCAGTTTCTTTTGTACTTGCAACCAATGCAGAATAAGTATCCTTATTTTTCATGTACTCTGCATATTTAGTCTGAAGTTCATTGTCCATGCTAGCAACCTGAGCTTCTAAATCTTTTAAATATTTTTGCGCTACTTCCTGAGCTGTTTTGCTTTCAGGCATAGCTGTAATTAATGAATCTAAACTAATATGTGCAATTTTTTGAGCCTTTGCAAATGTGATAGTTCCTAGTGTGAAAGCTACAATTGCAAGTGATTTTACTAAATTTTTCATTTGTTTTTTTATTGGTTTGTTATTTATTTATTTTTTTGATTTATTATATCCTAAGAAATTTAATACGTCTTCGCTTTTATCATATTTACTATTAGAATATAATAAAGATACCTGACCTGCTTTATCAAATATAAAAGCCAGACCACTTCTTTCGGCAACTTGCTTTACAGCACTGTATACTTTATCCTGAATGGGTTTAACCAATTCCATACGTTTAGAGAATAATTCTCCATCAACGCCAAAACGTTGTTTTTGCAATTCCTTAACTTCTTTTTCTTTATTAATAATTTCGTTCTCGCGTTTTTTCTTCATATCATCGGTTAACAGAACAGATTCCGCCTGATAAATTTTGTATAGTTTATCTATTTCGGCATATTTTGCTTCAATTTCTTTTTGCCAGTCTACTGATATTTTATCAATCTCAGCTTGTGCTGCTTTATATTCAGGGATATTAGAAAGTATATAATCTGTATCAACGTATCCCATCTTTTGAGAATAAGAAAGCGTTGATACCAAGAGAATTGCCAGTGATGTTAATATTAATTTTTTCATACAATAATTATATTTTTAGTGATTAAACATAACGTGTGCCAAGATACATTTATTTTAGTAATTAACATTTTTTTGGTCTACAATTCTCCTAACTGAGCACCCAATGTAAAATGGAATTGCCCTTTACCGTTACCCGAACCAGCATTACCAGGGATATTATCAAAGCCCCATCCGTAATCTAAGCCAAGTAATCCAAACATCGGTAAAAATACTCTTAACCCAAATCCTGCACTTCGTTTAACCTGAAACGGATTAAAATCTTTATATTTTGCCCATGTATTTCCTGCTTCTGCAAAACCTAAGACAAATATAGTTGCTTGTGGGTTTAATGAGATCGGATAACGTAATTCCATTGTATATCTAGCACAAAGCGGGTCTCCGTTAGAACTGGATAATGAATTATCCGAATAACCTCTGAGTGCAATAATTTCACGGGCTACAAAGTTTTGGTATCCGCTTAACCCACTTCCTCCCATATAATATCTTTCGAAAGGAGATACACCAACTTTTTTGTTATACATCCCCAATATACCATAACCTATTTTGGTTCTTAATACCAGATTACGAGCTTCTTTGCCCTCTCCTGCTTTTTTATTGGTTAGTTGTGTATACCACTCGGCAGTAAATTTATATTTTTGATATTCAATGAATCTATATTTTTCGGCAGCGGAAGAATTAGCATAATCTTTTCCGTTAAACAATGAATATGGAGGTGTAAACTGTCCTAACAAAGAAAAGTTAGACCCGTTTTTAGGGAAAATAGGCCCATCAACACTATTCCGCGTAATATTTATTTTTCCATTAAAATCATTTGCAAATCCATTTGCCAAAATGAAATAAGGATAGTTTTTTAACTCATAATAGTTATAACTTGCCTCTGTATAAATTGAGAAAAAGTCATCCGGTTTTTTCAAACGCTTACCAAAGCCAACAGAGCCACCGATAATTGCCATAGTGCTTCTATTGGGGTTTAAAATTCTATTACCTTCCGAATCATTTGCATATTTTTTTTCTCCGGTGGAATTAAAAAATGAATAAAATGCCGATACACTTAATGAATTAGGTTTTTTGCCCCCTAACCATGGTTCAGTAAATGACATATTGTATGATTGATAATAAATCCCGTTTGTTTGGGCTCTTATGCTAAATTTTTGTCCGTCGCCTGTTGGTAATGGACTCCATGCTGATGGTTTAAATATATTCCTCATAGAGAAATTATTAAACGACAATCCCAAAGTTCCAACTACTCTGCCGCCACCCCAGCCACCGGATAATTCAACCTGATCGGAAGGTTTTTCTTCTACTCTGTATTCAATATCTACAGTTCCATCAGCCGGATTTGGTGTTGGTGTTACGCCCAGTTTTTCGGGATCAAAATATCCTAACTGACTTAACTCGCGTTGTGTACGAATAATATCTGAACGACGAAACAACTGGCCAGGTCTTGTTCTAATTTCACGATAGATAACATGATCGTTTGTTTTAGAATTACCTAATACGGTTACTTTGTTAATGATAGCCTGTTTTCCTTCATACATGTGAATATCAATATCGATGGTATCATTATGAATATTCACTTCCTGAGGTGTTACATTAAAAAACAAATAACCGTCATCCATATATAGTGAAGAAATATCATAACCATTTGGATTCATGAATAATTTTTGGTCAAGTAAGGATTGATCAAATACTTCACCTTTTTTAATATTTAAAATTGTATCCAATTGTCCACTACGGTATTTTGCATTACCAAACCATTTTATATCTCCAAAATAATATTTATTTCCTTCTTCGATGGTTACATCAATATTTACTCTGTTCTTTTTTACAAAATATACTGTGTCCTTACTAATTCTGGCATCACGATATCCTTTGCTGTTATATTTTTCAATAATTGACGGCAAATCTTTTTCTAAATTATCTTCTAAATATTTACCTGAATTCCAAAAAGTATATAATCGAAAAGGTTTACTATCTGTCATTTTACGACGTAATTTCCAATCTTCTACTACCGTATTTCCTATAAGATTCAAGTTTTGAATACGAACTTTCTTTCCTTTGTTTACGTTTATGTATACGATAACGTGAGGTGTTTTAGCAGTTTTATCAGGCTCTGTAGTAATTTCAACAGATGTGTGATAAAACCCTTTATTTACATAAAAATCACGTACTACATTTTTTATATATCCCAATGTATAGTCGGTTACAACCTTTTCTCTTACCAAACGGATTTTTCCTCTGATTTCATCCGCATCATTTTTTTTAACTTTTCCTTTAAACGAGAATTTTGATAGCCTTGGTTTTTCAACCACTTCAATTTTCAAAAAAGCATCATTCCCTATGGTTTTAACCAAATAAATTTTTACGTCTTCAAACAATCCTTGCTTCCATAAGTTTTTAATTGCTTCAGCTATTTTATCTCCCGGAATTTGAATCTTGTCTCCATGAGTAATCCCAGACAATAATCTTACAATATTTTGATCTGTATATTGTGAGCCTGCAACTTCAATACCTGCAATGGTATATTCTTTAGGTTTTGCCCAATCCAGATTATCGGAAGAATTGGATTCTACAGAAATAATCTGAGCAGACATTATGTTACTAATAGCTAAAAGAAAAAAGAAAGCAGCGTATTTCAAAAATGTCATTATTAAGATTGAGTTAATTGTTCGCTAGTTTTTCCGAAGCGACGTTCTCGGTTTTGATAATTTAAAATAGCCTCATATAAATCGTCTTTTCTAAAATCCGGCCATAACTTTTCAGTAAAGTAAAATTCGGCATAAGCCAACTGCCATAATAAAAAATTACTAATCCGATGCTCTCCGCTAGTGCGTATCATTAACTCCGGATCAGGAATGTTTTTTGTGCACAAGTATTGTTCGATATGTTCTTCTGAAATATTATCTATATTTAATTTACCGGCTTTTGCATCATCTGCAATATGTTTAACAGCATTAATCAATTCCCATTTAGCTGAATAGCTTAATGCTAAAACCAATGTTAAGCCTGTATTTTTAGATGTTAATTCAATAGACTCATTTAGTTCCTGCAAACAAGCGGAAGGCAAACTATTTAAGTTTCCTATAGCCTGCAAGCGAACATTTTTTTTATTTAACTGAGGAGTTTCGGCACTGATAGTAGAAACTAATAATTCCATCAAAGCATCAACTTCTTCTTTAGGTCGATTCCAGTTTTCGGTACTAAAAGCATAAAGAGTAATATATTTAACTCCAATTTCTCCGGCGGCTTCAACTACATCTCTTACTGAATTTACACCTTCATAGTGTCCATA
>JAEUTR010000004.1 GCA_016787365.1 Bacteroidia bacterium | reverse complement strand
GTAACGATCAACCTGAATGTCAAACGTACAAGCGAACGGATAAGCAGGAAAAATACAGTAACGGCAAGGAATACACCTGTACCGCTTTTCACTACCGTCCAAACTAATACCAGGTGCAACCCAATCAACATCAGTCACTTTATGTAAATCAAAACTATATGCAGATTTACAAGCGAGGGGATTTTTTCTTTCGTTATATGTCTATCATTTTTCATTATATTGACTTTTTTTATATGCGTAGTTGGTTCTACCAGTCATTTTATTTCATCGGCAATTTAGGATACAAGGTTTAGGGCTGTCAAGTTTTTTGCGTACAAATACGCTTACCCGTTAGGGAAAGAGGAAGATTTTTTTTTGCAAAACCGAAGGCCTGAACTTGACAGCCCGAAAAAAAAACGAAAGCACCTTTGCCATATGACAACAAATGCCGACCTTGACGGCATTACAAACCAAAGGGAAGTACGTGAGCGAGCAGTACGGCAAAAAGCATGCTTTCACAGCACGCAAAAATCGTTTGCTAGGGTACAGCCACTGTTTGTACGCTTGCTTTTTTCGCCGAGACTTTCTTAGCAATGAGAGTGAAGCCCTGAAACTTTCTTAATTTGATTATTACCAATATTATGATGCCCGTCATGAGCGGAGATGAAATGGTGAACCTGATACAGGGCAATGCAGGGCAGGCAGATACGCCAATCATCATGTTAGGCAACATTAAACACGAGATTTCAAACTTTCTGAAATGAATGGGGAAAAAATATTTGGATTAAAGAAAAATGTCTTTTTTACAGGATTAACAAGTTTTTTTACAGACATATCATCTAAAATGGTATATAGCGTGATGCCATTATTTTTGTTATCGATAGGGGCATCTAAAACCACGATATCATTAATTGAAGGAATTGCTGAAAGTACTGCATCATTATTAAAAGCAGTTTCAGGGTACTGGAGTGATAAAATTGGGAAGAATAAACCATTCATGATTATTGGTTATGGTATTACAGCCATTGTAACACCTTTATATGCATTAGCAAGAATACCAATTCAAATTTTATTTTTTAGGTTTCTTGAACGTATAGGCAAAGGTTTAAGAGCAGCACCAAGAGACAGCCTAATAAGTGCCTCAGTTAAAAAGAATGAAGCTGGTAGAACTTTTGGATTTCAGAAAGCAATGGATAATAGCGGAGCTATTGTCGGACCTTTTCTTGCATTCTTATTATTATCTTTTTTCCCTTTAAATTACACTAACATATTTTTATTGGCCACGATTCCTGCAATTTTGGGTGTGTTAACAATTGTTATTTTTATAAAAGAAGTAAAGTCAGAAAAAAAAGAAACCACCAATAAAATTTCCTTAAAACAATTGCCCAAGAAGTTCTATTTCTTTCTAATTATAATTTTTGTGTTTACACTAGGCAATTCATCCGATGCTTTGTTGATTGTAAAAACCAGCGAAACAGGTATCGATAAATCTTATATCCCTTTTGTGTATATGATATTTAATACAGTATCTGTAATACTTTCCATACCGATTGGAAAATTATCGGACAGAATGGGTCGTGAAAAATTGATTATTCTTGGATTTTTAGTATATGCAATTGTTTATTTTTTTTTCGGTAAATTTAATAGTATAAATATTTTTATTTTCTTATTTATGTTGTATGGATTTTATAGTGCATTGACAGATGGCACCCAGAAAGCAATGATTTCGGATATTGTGAGTAAAGATTTGAAAGGAACTGGATTTGGAATTTATCATGCTGTACTTGGAATTACTTTATTACCTGCGAGTTTAATTGCCGGATTACTGTATGATAAAGTCAATTCAAATGCACCATTTTATTTTGGTTCTATAATGGCACTAATTGCTACTGTATTAATGATAATATATGCGATTATAGACAAGAAAAAAGAAAAATTAACGTTGCCTAATAAATAGGACTTCATGTGGTCGGCACGACCCATCAAGAAGTCTGGGTTGCATGCGATCCCTGACGACTACCTAATTTCTTCTACGTATTTATCAATGGATTTTGTGATTCTTCTGATTACGCCTCGGCCAATGATATTACGGAATGTCAGGTTTGGATGCGACGACTATATTTCCAAGCCGAATAATTCACAAAAATTATTTGAACTCCTGAACAAATATCTTCCAGCAAAAACATCCATTAATTAGTATTATTCCGATGTACAAGCTAAACTCATACTGATACTGGGGGCAGGCTTCTTGCTCTCATGGGAAAACCTACTCTCATGTACTTGGTCTCTTCATTGGTGCATCAGTCGGGCAAATTACTATTGATTAAGTATTGATTTCTATAATCTCTATTGTTTCACAATCATCAGGCAAACTCATTGATAATTTTTTAAGCATATT
>JAEUTR010000714.1 GCA_016787365.1 Bacteroidia bacterium | reverse complement strand
GCAGTTTTACTTGTACATTTATGATGGCTAAAAAGTGGGTTGAAAACTGGTTATTTTGGATTGTAATTGATGCAGCATATGTGTTTTTATACATTATTAAAGATTTACCAACGTATGCCTTGCTTTACGGCTTTTTTAGTTTAATGGCCTATTACGGATTATATTCATGGAAAAAGCAAATAGTAAAATAAAAAAAATTGCGATTCTTGGGGCAGAGAGTACCGGGAAGTCTGTATTATGTGAGCAATTAGCTCAGTATTATCGTACGGTTTTTGTACCGGAGTATGCCAGAACATATTTTGATGAACATGATATTAATAATTACAACACTGCAGATTTAGAAATTATTGCAAAAAATCAGTTGGATTTAGAACATGAATATTATAATAAAGCCAATGGTTTGTTATTTTGTGATACATCACTGATTACAGTTAAAATATGGTCTACGCATAAATTTAATGCTGTACCTAAATTTATTACCAATTCTATAAAACCTACTGATTACGATTTGTATTTAATTTCCAATAACGATGTTCAATGGACTCCTGATCCACAAAGACGACACGAAGATTTACGTGAACATTTGTTTAAGTGGAATGAACATGAACTTCAGAAGTTGAATGTAGATTATAAAATCATCAAAGGTGTTGGAGAAGATCGGTTAAAAAACACGATTGCTTTAATAGAGGAAGCCTTTAAGCGTTAAACTACAAAATCCATTACACAATTAAAAAATGCTTCAGGCTGTTCCGCATGAACCCAGTGACCGCTATTGGCAATGGTTTTTAATTGGTAATTTGAAAAACGCTCTGCAATGTCATTCTCATCTTCATTGGTTATGTAGTTCGATTTCTCGCCTCTGATAAATAAGGTTTCTGTGTCGCTTTTAAAATCAGGTACCTGTACACCAATATTATTGTATTCGGACGTGATTACTTTTAAATTAAAACGCCAAGCCATTTGTTTGGTCTCATCTTCCTTCCAATAAATGTTTTTTAATAAAAATTGTTTGGTCCCGAAATCAGAAATGTATTGGCTTAATATTTCTTCAGCTTCTTTGCGAGTATTTATTTCAGTAAAATCAACCGCATTTAAAGCTTTTAAAACAGAATCATGATGAGGCTCATAAGCTCTAGGTGCAATATCAGCCACAATTATTTTTTGAGCTAAATGAGGATACATTTGTTCAAAAAATAATACTGTTTTTCCGCCCATACTATGACCTAAAAGAATCACATTTTCTAATAGATGTGTATCAATAAATTCTTTTAAATCCATTGCCATTACCCTGTAATCCCATTCATTATCATGATGAGACAGTCCATGATTACGTTGATCGACTGTAAACACTCTGAATCCGTTTTCACCAAAACGTTTTGCCAGAGTATTCCAGTTATCGCTTTGGCCAAATAAGCCGTGTAAAATAATCAGTGGTTGCCCAGATCCAAATTCTCTATATGCTAGTTTCATGTTTTTTTGTTTTTATAGAACGCTGATATCGCTGATTTTTATGATTAAAAAAGATTCAAAAAAGTGGACTACTTATGATTTATATAACTAAATAAAAAAATCATAATCTATCTTAATCATCTGCGTAATCTGCGTTCCATTAATCTTCGATTTTTAAAATTAATTTACGTAACATATTCATTGCGGTTATTGCCGTCATTTGAATGTTACGTTGTCTGTTATCTCCAAATATAAATTGCTTGGGAATAATTCTGTCTCCATATGCTACGGCAATCCAGGTAGTGCCAACAGGCTTATCAGTAGTGCCTCCTCCTGGGCCTGCAATTCCTGATACCGCAATAGCTACATCGGTATTAAAAGTGAGTAATGTTTCTTTGGCCATTGCTATCACACATTCTTTACTCACAGCTCCATATTTTTCAAAAACAGAATGATCTACTTTTAATAAGGCATTTTTAAATGTATTGTGATATGGTACAATACATCCGTTATAATAAGCAGAGCTTCCTGCTACACTTGTTATTAAATGAGAAATATAACCACCGGTGCAACTTTCTGCTAATCCTAATTTCAATCCTTTTTCCAGTAATAATTGCCCAAGTATTTCCTCTATTTTAGGTTGCTCTTTTCCGTACTCTTCATAACCATAGATGTATTTTTCAATCAAAGGTTTTACTTTTTCAACTTCAGCATCTATTTTATGATTCAATTCCAATTCATTAAATCCTTTACTGCTTAGTCTTAATCTTACCAT
>JAEUTR010000712.1 GCA_016787365.1 Bacteroidia bacterium | reverse complement strand
ACTTCTAATTGCAATTCTTTAATAGTACCATTTAGCGTACTGACATTTTTTAATTCAGTTTTAGTAACAGTAATTGAATAAAATATTAGTGTGCAAATATTCATTATAACCTATCTAATAATAATTATAATCTAGCGATTATTCATCCTGTAGTTTGCAATCAATGTGATAAAGTACATTAGAATAAATTATTAAACTTAAAAATCAATATGAAAACAACAAAGTTATTCTTAATAGGTGTATTAACCTTAATAGGCTGGAGCATAGCAAATGCTCAAATTATTAGTACAGTAGCAGGTGCAGGAACTTCAGGTTTTTCTGGTGATGGAGGATTAGCCACGAGTGCTCAGTTAAATTATCCATTCGGTATTTGTGTTGACACTTTTGGAAATTTATATATTGGTGATAATTTAAATTATAGGATTAGAAAAAAAACTAATGCCACTGGTTTGATTAGTACGATTGCTGGAACAGGTACGTTTGGCTATTCAGGGGACGGTGGATTAGCGACAAATGCTAAATTATCCGAAATACGTAATGTGTGTGTTGATAATTCCGGTAATGTATATTTTGCTGATGTAGTGAACAATAGGGTAAGAAAAATTGATGCGTCTTCTGGAATTATTACTACAGTTGCTGGTATTGGAAGCGCTGGTTATTCGGGTGATGGCGGCTTAGCGACTAATGCAGAATTATATGGCCCTAAAGGTGTTTTTGTTGATGGTTTTAGTAACTTATTCATTGCTGACGAGGTCAACAATAGAATTAGAAAGGTAGATGCTATTTCTGGAGTTATCACTACAATTGCTGGTGATGGTACCCAAGGATATTCTGGCGATGGAGGGCAGGCCATAAATGCAAAATTGTATAACCCAACTGGTGTTTGCCTAGATGGGCTTGGTAATATTTTCATAGCTGATAAACCAAATAATTGTATTAGAAAAGTAGATGCTTCATCTGGAGTTATTAGTACTATTGCTGGGAATGGTACAGTAGGTTTTTCTGGCGATGGCGGTTTAGCAATAAATGCTCAATTAAATGCACCAACAGGTGTTGGTGTGGACGTAAGTGGTAACATATATATTGCTGACTTTTTTAATAATAGAATTAGAAAAGTTGACGCTATAAGTGGACTAATAAGCACAATAGCAGGAGGCGGTAATACTGGATTAGGTGACGGCGGAATGGCTACAAATGCAGAGTTAATGTTTCCTACAAGTGTTAGTTTGGATTATAATGGCAATTTATTTATTGCTGACTTTGGTGGGCAGCGTATTAGAATGGTTACTCCTACAACATCGGGGATTAAGGAAGGTAATGGTAGTATTATTGATATTAATCTTTACCCGAACCCTGCCACTCGTTTTTTTACTGTAGATGGTATTACTACTCTTACTCATATTAAATTATATGATGTAACCGGTAAATTGGTTATGGAAAAAACGGTTAGTGCTAATACAATAGTAAACACAAGTGAGCTAAGCGATGGTATTTATACTCTTTTAGTTGAAAGCAATAAAGGAAAAGCAGTCAAAAAAGTTTCGATTAGTAAATGAGCTTTTATTTATTCTTAGTATTCGAGTATTAAAAAGTTGAGTGTTTAAATAATTTTAAATAAAGTATTATGAAAAATTCATATCCACAAATCACATCATTATTAAATATGGTTGATTTCACGGTTAAAAAAAAACAGATGATTACTTTCGTATTCATCATAGCTTGCAATTTTAGCTTGTTCTCCCAAAACATTGGGATTAATGCAACAGGATCGACACCTAATGTTTCTGCGGGGTTAGATATTGATTTTTCAAACAAAGGGCTTTTAATTCCACGTGTTAGTTTAACATCAGTAAACGATGTCATAACAATTCCTACCCCAACATTAAGTTTACTTGTATTTAATAATGATTCGGCTGGTACAGCTCCTAATAACGTTGTGCCTGGATTTTATTACTGGAATGGAATAAAATGGATTCCATTTGTCTCTACTAATAATTCATCACGTCCATCACAGTGGGGTACAATAGCATCTACTAATATGACTTGGGTAGATTGTAATATATACTGCTCCAATAGTACCGAAGGAGGTTATACTGACTGGTACATGCCTAGCCTAGCAGAATGGTATGAACTAAATGCAATTGTTACTGCTGGTTCTTCAACTTCTTACTGTTGGACAGCCTCAACTTCTAACATAGCAGACTCTTTTTTTGCTATTCAACAATCTACGGGAAACTATGGAGCAAGTTGGAAACTTAATTTAGATAAATGTAGATGTATACGTTAGATATATTAGTCTAACTGCAAATAGATGATAAAAAATAAAAAAGGAAGCTAATCGCTTCCTTTTTTAGTCGGCATTTACTTTTACAACTTGTGTATCATGCACCTCCATTAAAATGCAAGTGTCTCTATCATTAGCGTTCCATACTGTTGCTGCTCTATTCCAGTAGAAAAAATGGACTGTATAACCTTCTTTTTGTTCAGCGCTGTTCGTTCCTCTTTTTGTATATAAAACAATTTTATCACCTTGAGGAATAACTTTTTTTGGAAATTTATATACATGTCTACCTATATCTGATAAATCTCCATCGTTTGAAAAAGAATGATCCATTACTGCATAATTCGATATTTCAACGGTTTCTAATGCTACGAAACCAACTCTCTCTTTTGCTAGATTTCCTGGTGAATTTACTTTGTTAATTTTCACTTTCATTATTACATAGTTTTAATTATTCCACACTAAAGTACAACAAATTTATTCAAAATATACCTATCGGTATTAAAATTTATTATATTTACATATAAAATATACCGAAAGGTATATTTATTAACTTAATAAATTAAACATAAATGAATCAAAAAAAAGCAAAATTATGTGCAACACTATTGTTAGGTACATGCCTATCAGTTGTCCAAGCACAGCAAGCATCAACTGCCACAGGCGGAGATGCTTCGGGCAGCGGAGGCTCTGTTAATTACTCCGTAGGGCAAATTGCTTACACAACAAATTTTAGTGCTGCTGGCTCAGTTGCACAAGGAGTCCAACAACCTTACGAAATTTCGGTTGTAACTTCCATTAATGAAGCCAGTAATATTGATTTAAAATTGTCGGCTTACCCAAATCCAACAACAGATTATTTAACCTTAAAAATTGGGGATGCTAAAATAGAAAAACTGTCTTATCAGCTTTACGATGTTGCAGGTAAACTTTTAGAAGACAAAAAAATTGCTTCTCCTGAAGTAAGCGTATCAATGCTTAATCTTCCTAATGCAGCTTACTTCCTAAAAGTATTCAGCAACAACATTGAAATCAAATCATTCAAAATCATTAAACAACAATAACAATGAAAAATTTATTTACACTTTTAGCAATCTTATTTTTTGCGATTAATGTGTTTGCTCAAGCTCCCCAAAAAATGAGTTATCAAGCCGTTATCAGAAACAGCAGCAATGCGTTAATTACTTCGTCACCAGTTGGAATGCAAATCAGTATTTTACAAGGTTCGTCAACAGGCACGCCTGTTTATGTTGAAACACAAACGCCATCAACAAATGCTAATGGCTTAGCTAGTTTAGAAATTGGTACAGGTTCAATAGTAACAGGTACTTTTTCTTTAATTGATTGGGCAAACGGACCTTATTTTATTAAGACTGAAACAGATCCTGCGGGTGGAACAAATTACACCATTGCTGGTACGAATGAATTAATGAGTGTACCTTATGCATTATTTTCCGCAAATGGCACACCTGGCCCGCAAGGTCCTGCAGGTAGTAATGGTGCAAACGGCATTGATGGTACAAATGGTATTGATGGTATAAGTGCATATCAAGTTTGGTTGAACTTAGGTAACACAGGAACACAAACTGATTTCATTAGTTCATTAACTGGTCCTGCAGGAGCAACTGGGGCAGTTGGTGCAACTGGTCCGCAAGGTCCAATAGGTTTAACAGGTCCTGCTGGCCCAACTGGGGCAACAGGCTTAACAGGTGCAACTGGTCCACAAGGTCCAATTGGTTTAACAGGTCCTGCTGGCCCAACTGGTGCAACTGGATTAACAGGAGCTACAGGTCCACAAGGTCCAATTGGTTTAACAGGTCCTGCTGGCCCAACTGGTGCAACAGGTTTAACAGGTGCTACTGGTCCTCAAGGTCCAATTGGTTTAACAGGTCCTGCTGGTCCTGCTGGCCCAACTGGTGCAACAGGTTTAACAGGTGCTACTGGTCCTCAAGGTCCAATCGGTTTAACAGGTCCTGCTGGTCCAACTGGAGCTACAGGAGCAACAGGTCCTGCTGGTAGTCTTTCAATTCCAAATGCAGAAACAGTTTATAGCGGTACAATGACAAAAACAGAAGCTACTTTAGCAACTATTACTGTTCCAAGTACGGGTAAATATTTAGTAACAGTTTTTTGTAATGTGACCTATGCTACTAGCATGGCAATGTCATTAAAATTATTTCAAGGAGCCACAATTAAAGCAGGTAGTTCTTATTATAATGATGAAACAATGCTAGGTAATCTTTCTATGGTTCTTGATTTAACTACAACAACTAGCCTAACTATAAAAGGTAATTTAGTGAGTTGGTCATCGGTTCCCTCTGCTGCATTTACTGGCACATATTCTCTAGTC
>JAEUTR010000683.1 GCA_016787365.1 Bacteroidia bacterium | reverse complement strand
TTTCATAGTATTAAGCGCTTCTTTAATCAAAGTGGCACATTCACAATATTCTCTACTAATTTGAGTAATGGTGATTACTGATAAATTTCCTTTTGTATTTACCGTTCCTTTTATTTTATATTTTCCTACGATAGGTTTGGTTATTGATTTTTCTTTCAAATAAGTTAACACAAATTCTTTTATAGCCAATTCTCCTCCCGGATAAAAAGCATTACTGATTTCTTTTTTTGCCACAGAAGCACTTGCTACTGTTTTTGTACTTTTTTCGGCAGCAGCCTTTTCTTCTGAAGATTTTTTCGCGTCTTCTTTTCTAACTTCTCTGGCATTAAGCACATCATCATTATTAACTGCTGTTCCTTGTGCAACATTATTTGAGTTTGGCTGAGTATTAGTATCAATATTATAAAACTTATTCACTTCTGACTTCTCATTTTCAGAATTACTTTTTTCCTTATCCTTCACTCCTGTTTTATCTGCTAATACTACAGTTTGTTGTTCTGTTAAAATTGTATTGGCATCTTTTTCTTTTAAAGTTTCATCGGCCGCTGTCACTTCCAAAGGTGTAGCTTCTGTTTTTGTATTAGCTAAGGGCATCGTTTTACCGGTAACAACTTGAGAGCTTAATCCCGTTTCGGCAACTTTGTTTCTGCTAACCACTTGGTCGCTTAAGGGTTCTTTAACTACTGATTCTTTTTTCTGAGATTCCACATCGGTTGCCGTTTCATCTTGTTTCTGTGATTCAATATTCTCAGGTGGTTTTGAATCTTCACTCACTTCATTTAAAGCTAAATCATTAGCGGTATTATGCTTACTCTGATTAAAGAAAAAAACAGAAATCATGATGATTAAGATAATAGATGCCGCTGCACTAAACCAAATTATTTTATTTTTAGTGGTCGATCCTGTCGAAGTCACTTTTTCAGAGATAGCGGTATTTACCTCTTCAGTTAACATTTTAGCTTTTTCAGTACTGACATTTGCGGCAAATCCTTCCAAAGCTTCTTTCTCAAAATCATCCATATCATCAAAAGCATTTCCTGTGTCAGACTGCTTATCTAACATCTGAAATAACTCTTCAGGACTTAATGGTTTATGTTTATCGGGTTTACTCACTGTGTTTATCTAGTTTAATTTTCAAATTACGTTTACCATTTTGGATAAAACTTTTTACTTCGTTTAAAGAATATCCGGTTATGCTAACTATCTCATTATAAGATTTCTCTTTCAGGTAAAATAATTCTATGCACTTCTTTTGGTCTTCATTCAACTCTTCTATCGCTTTTTCCAGCAAAGTGTATTGTATTTCTTTTTCTTGTGTTTTATTGAGATGGATATTTGATTCAGTTTCCATAAAAGAATCAGCATGTATTTGTAGGTCAATTTCTTTTTTAAGTTTCGACTGCTTTGTTCTTATAATCATTAAACAGTGATTCTTAGAAAAAGTGTATAACCAACTTTTAAAATACTCTATATTAAACTTTAATAAATCTGCTAAAAGCTTCTCAAATATTTGCATTACGGCATCTTTAGCCTCATCCTCATCTTTAAGATATTTTAACGAAAGACCCAATACTAAATGAGAATACCGTTTATAGAGTATACCAACAAACACATTGTTTTTTGTGTTTTTATACTCTGTAATCAACTCGTTATCAGAGAAATGGTTATATTTTTCGTTATAAATCACTAATTTATCGGAACATAAATATAAGGTATTTCATGTAGAAGTTTTAAACAAAAAAATTACTTTGTTTACTGTTTTGTTAATGTTATATTTGTTGGTTCATGAACTCTGGCAAACTATTTGTAAACAGTCACAAATAATTGAAAAACTTAAAAAAATATAGCATCCTACTTATTTTGGCTTTCTCAAGCCTTAGTTTTCAGCAATTGCAAAACTATGATACAAACGCTAAAAGGAAGGCTGTGTTTTTGTACAACTTTACCAAATTGTTTGACTGGCCTGAAAAAATGAAATCCGGAAGTTTTATCATTCAAATTGTAGGTTCTAATCCCAGTCTTACTCAGGAATTGAATAAAATGGCAACATCAAAACAAGTTGGAAATCAAAAATTAGAAATTAAGACTACAACGGCCATAGATCCCTCTATAAAACCACATATTATTTATCTTTTAAACGAATCTTCGGACTTACTAAAGGATGCCAGCAGTAAATATAAAGGGAATGGTACATTAATTGTAACAGAAAAACCGGGATTAGCAAAACAAGGGGCCGCTATTAATTTTGTAGTAGCAGATAATAAACAAGCATTTGAGTATAGTAAAAATAATGCCGTAAAAGGAGGATTAAAAACCGGGGATGGACTAAATGGACTAGCTATTGTAGTTGATTAAATAAATTATTAATTTTGTATAAAGAAGTGTTAACAAATTCAAAATCATATCGTTACTTAAAAGGAAGCATATTTCTTTTGGTTATGATTGTTTGTTCAAATGTATTTGGACAAACTGAATTGTTGTTTGACGCTCAAAAATTATGCAACGAGAAGAAATACGAACAGGCTATTCCTTTACTCGAAAAAGTAATTATTGACCCTACCACTAAAAACGACCCTGCTTCGTGGCATATAAGATCTTACGCCTATCTTCAAACCTATAAACAATCGGGTCCTGCTAATACTGCAAAAATTTATATGCTGGATACAGCTATGTCTTCAGCTATAAAATCCATACAATTAGATACAGCGAAAAGTTATGTAGAAAATAATAATGCTTTTATTAAAAACGGCGCTGCAACCTACTACAAAATCAGTACTATCTTATTACAGGATTCTCTTAATAATGTGAAATCTGAAGAACTATTTTTAAAATACAAACAATATACAACTGTTGTAAATCCTTCGTTTGATTTTAAACAAAAAGACATTGAATACTATAATGCAACAGGTGGTTTTTTTGCTGATATGTACATGAAACATAACTTCAATCAAAAATACGGTGATGTTGCCAAAACAGCACTTTTAAAGGTTTTGGATATTGACAATAAAAACATCAGTGCTAATATCAATCTAGGTATTTTATATTACAACCAAGGAGCTACATTAATGCAAATGATGGATTATGATGTAGATTTAGCTCAATTGGATGTGATTCAGGAAAATGCAAAAAAATTATTTAAACAATCATTGCCTTTTATGATTAAGGTATATGAGCTT
This sequence comes from Bacteroidia bacterium, assembly GCA_016787365.1. Lineage (GTDB taxonomy): Bacteria > Bacteroidota > Bacteroidia > B-17B0 > Aurantibacillaceae > UBA4416. The sequence continues at coordinate 693 of JAEUTR010000683.1, read as the reverse complement.
GATCCAAAAGCAGAGAGAGCATTAGAAAGTTTGCAAGGTATTTATTCGGCTTTGCTGGATGAAGAAAAAGCAAATGAGTTTAAACAGAAAAAAGAGGCCTTAAAAAAACAATAAAAGGCTGTTATATGGCATTTAAATTTACCATTGGTAGGAAAATAGGAACAGGTTTTGGCGTTTTGCTTTTATTAACTCTTGTTGCTTTTATCTTTACGATTGTTACCATTACAAAAAGCAAACAACAAACCGATTCGGTAGTTGGGCAAGTTACTCCTTCTGTATCTGCGCTCAAAGAATATAACTTTATTTTACAAAAGTCTCAAACCTTAATTTCTAAATGGTATTTCAATCAATCATCAAATGATGATCCTTCTAAAACAGAGTTAAGAAACTTAATCAGTAAGGACTATCCTCATATCAAAGCTAAAATTGATTCCTTATCAAACGATTGGACAAAAGAGGAAAAAGCAAAAGCGCAATCAATCATTCAGTTTAGTGATGGATTATTTAGATTGTATCAGGAAGAAATTATGACTCCTCTTAATTCGTGGGAAAGCTACCAGGATGCGAATATTAAATTTGAAGTAGCCTTACCTTTTGAAGATAGTGAGGAGAAAATAAAAATGTTGTATATTCAATTAAATGATTTGATTTCTCAAAAAGAATTAAATGCAGAAGAAACAACACAACAGATGT
>JAEUTR010000663.1 GCA_016787365.1 Bacteroidia bacterium | reverse complement strand
CGCAAAACCCTTTTTTGGTTCCTATAAATAAAATTTCGTTAGTAAATAATAAGCTTGAAATCTCGTTAGACGGCAACCCGTTAGTAGTTGTGAAATTCTCAAAGGTTTTTCCGTTAAATCGTGATAGTCCATAATTAGTTGCCAACCATAAATTACCATAATCATCCTGTTCAATTTGTTTAACGGTTGATTGAATTAATCCTTCTTTAACAGAAAATTTCTGAAGATTCATTTTTTGAGAGAATCCTGCAAAAGCATTCAACAAAATTATAAATATGAGGTAGTAGGATCTTTTCACAATTAATTACTCCATACAAGTGTAACTAAAAAATCATATAAAATGAGTGATTTTGTCTAAAATATTGCAGTTAATCCGGCGTGTATTTTCCCTATTCTTAAATCAAACGCATTTCCAAATTGTTTCCCAATAGCATAACTTAAATTAAAAATGCCAGCTTTGGTTTCAAAATTAATGCCGGCACCTACACTTATAGGTGTATCTGTTGTATACCCTGATACATTATTATCCTCATACCAAGCACCTTCTCCAAACACAAATAAGTTGGAATTTTTTTCGAACAAAAAACGGTATTCAATGGTTGGAATAACAAATGTGGATGCATAAATGCTTTCTTCATCAAAGCCTCTTATCGTTCTTAATCCTCCAATCCTAAATAATTCATTTTTATATATAGTATTTCCAAATACGCTTCCAAATTGAGTCGACAACTTTACGACATGATTTTTTACTAAGTTAATATAGCCAATTGCCATGCCTTCGGTTTGATATTGGGAAGTTTTTAAATTAAGATTTGCATAAGCTATATCATTTATTCGGGGATTTTTCTTTATTTGCCTGTTTCCAACAGATCCCTGAATATTGATGCTAATTCCTTTTCTGGGATTAAACCGATAATCCAGCTTTTCGATAAAAAATCCAATACCATATGCTTTAGTTATAACATCTGCATAATCAGGTAATACTGTAATGGTTGCTAAACCCGAAGTAGAAATTAAATTGGCATTTCGTTGCTTATAAAATACCTTAAAATAATTCAATCCATTAAAATAATAATTCAATCCTATCGCATTATTTACATCCAAAAATGTTGTGTCTTTTTTGTAAATTTTAATGTTATAATCAGCTCCTACAGGTAATCCGGCTATATAGGGGTAAATAACAGCCGCTTTTAAATCCTGCGTTTGGGTTTGTAATCTACGCCAGTTAATATCAAAAGTTTCGCCACTTTTAAATATACTGTTAACTAATTTAATTTTTAAATCTCCCGTAAATATTGTTTTTCCATTGTCGCCGGGTAAAATACCAACAATTCCATCAAATTGCGAAGCTGTTTTTTTTTCTAAAAATAAAAACAATTTATTTTGTTTATCCGTTAGCTGAATAATAGGAGCTTTTTTTTCTGTTACAAAAGGCAATTGACGTATTTTTTTTGATATCCCAACAAATACTTCTGAATTATATGGCATCCCATTTTTGATACCCAGATACCTCAACAAAAATTTCTGATTCACTTTGGCCGTTCCCTCTGTAATAAGACTATCTAATTTTATATAGATGTTTTTTTGAATATGTAATTTCGCTTTTAAAGTTGCTTCGCCAAAAGCTAAACTATCTAATCTAACTGAAACAAAAGGGTAACCATTGTTTTCATAATGCACAATGATTTTTTCCATAAATCGCGACAGTTCTGTAAACTTAAATGGTCGGTTAGAAAAAAATCGTTCGTTATAACCTATTTTATTTATAACTCCCTGATCTTTTTTGTCATATGTTAATTTTATCCATTTGTATTTTTTACCAATTGTTATAAAACAAGTGTATTTTAAGGAGTCGCTCTTAATACTATCAACATTAGCAGAGATATAACCCTCATTAATTAAACTTACGTATACTTTATTAATTTCATTTGAAATAAATTCCTTATTAGTAACTTGTTTTTTATAACTTATCTTTTTAAAAACGGCTTGACTATCTGTATTAATAAGATTTAATTGATATAAAAGCTGAGCAGAAACAGGCGTTTTTAGCACCAGAATCAAAAAAAGAAAATATGTCAGTTTATTATTCAATAGCAGTAACTTCTAAGGTAATTATTTTATATGATCAGTCAGTGAGTCGAAAACAATAAAACGCATGAATTCAATTATTATTTTACGGCTACCGCTTATCACGTTATTTATTTGTCCGCTAATTAATTTTAGTGCTTTTAACCTATTTTGGTTTAAAACAGTGTAAATTAAGTGTAAATTTGTAGTTCAAAAAAATAAAATATAATGAAAAAAGGATTAATTGTTTTAGGAGTTGTCGCTGGATTAGCTCTTATTGTGTTTATGATGTACAGAGGTTCTTATAACACCGCAGTGGATTTACAAGAAAATGTGAATGAAAAATGGGGAGATGTAGGCGCAACCTACCAACGTAGAGCAGATTTAATTCCTCAGTTAGTTGCTACTGTAAAAGGTGCGGCAGCTAATGAAAAGGGCATCTTAACTCAGGTAACAGAAGCGCGTGCAGGGATTGTAAACGCAAAAACTCCTGAAGATATGGATTTGATGGGTAAAAAAATAAATACAGCTATTAATTTAGCGTTTGAAGCCTATCCACAAATTCGTTCAACTCAAAACTTCAGCGATCTTCAAACTCAGTTAGAAGGTACTGAAAACAGAATTGCCGTTGCTCGTCAAAATTATAACGAAGCTGTTAAAGAATATAATTCTCATATCAGAGGATTTTTTAATAGCATGTTTTTAAACAAAGAAACATTCCCTAAAAAAGAAGCGTTTAAAGAATCTGCAGGATCTGAAGTGGCTCCTAAAGTTGAGTTTTAAATAAAATAATCTGTGTTTTTTAGTAAAAAACTAATCTCTTCGTCTGATGAAGCCCGTTTAACAAAGGCTATTCAGAATGCCGAATTTAAAACCTCCGGCGAAATTAGAGTGCATATTGAAAAAATATGTAAAGGCGATGTTGTTGAAGCAGCTAAAAAGAAATTTGCTGAACTAAACATGCATCAAACTAAAGATAGAAATGGTATTTTGTTTTACCTAGCCATAAACTCCAAATCTTTTGCTGTTTGGGGAGACGAAGGCATTCATCAAAAAGTAACGGACGAATTTTGGAAAAGCATTACGGACTGTTCCATCAGTTACTTTAAGAAAAATGAATTTGTTTCCGGAATTGAAAAAGCAGTTGAAATGTGTGGAGAAAAACTAAAATACTATTTCCCTATAGAAGCAGATGATAAAAATGAACTTTCCAACGAAATCTCTTATTAATTGAATAAAATATCCCGGATACTTACTTTATTAATTTGCTTTTTTGCAGGTATGTCTTTCGGGCAGGTTCCCCAAAGACCTAGCCCACAAAGATTAGTAAACAATTTATCTAAAGAATTTCCAAATTTTCTATCTCAACAAGAAGAACAACAATTAGAACAGGAATTACAAAATTTTAGTTTAGAAACATCTAATCAAATTTGTATCGTTATTGTTGATGACTTAAATGGTTTGGATGATGCGTCTTTTGCTGTAGAGATTTTAAATAAGTGGGGAGTTGGACAAAAAGACAAAAACAATGGTGTTGTTATTTTAGTAAAACCAACAGGAAATTCAGGGGAACGCCGATTATTTATTTCGGTTGGTTATGGTTTAGAAGGAGCCATTACTGATTTACAAACCAAACGAATCCGTGAAAACGAAATTGTGCCTTATTTTAAGGAGCAACGCTTTTATGAAGGATTAAATGCAGGTTGTCAGGCATTAATGCAAGCTGCCAAAGGGGAATATAACGAACGCACACAGTCAAAACCTCGTGGAGTAGAGAGTTTCGTTAGAAACCACCCTATTTTATTTCTGATTTTTGTCATTATAGTGGTATTTATTTTATTTAAGGGCAATTCGGGAGGTAGAAATGGTGGTGGAGGTATCACCTATTTTGGCGGTGGCTCGTCATTCGGAGGTTTTAGAGGCGGCGGCGGCGGTTCTTCATTTGGTGGTTTTGGTGGCGGTTCAGGTGGCGGAGGTGGTTCCGGCGGCAGTTGGTAGTGCAATAAATTTGTATATTTATACAACATTTTAACTATTACAACATGAAACAATTTTTACTGTTGCTTTTTATTGCTTCTATTTTTAGCGCAAAAGGTCAAATTACGATTACTTCTTCCAGTATGCCTAATGTTGGCGACACTATAAGATACAGTAATGCAAGTACTCTCTCTATAGGAGATTATACCGTTACAGGATCGGGGTATAATTGGGATTTTAGCACATTAAGCCCCACAGGTCAGGCAATAAGAAAATTTGAATCTGCTTTATCTACACCGTATGTTTTTTTTGGATCAGGTTATGGCGAAAAAACATCAGATAGTATTGGCTTTTCTCCTATTTTATTTAAAAACATTTATAGTTTTTACAAAAAAAGCTCTTCCAAATTTTATGTAGATGGAATTGGCATGACATTTTCGGGCTTCCCGATTCCGAATTTTTATACTGATAAAGACGAATTGTACTTATTCCCATTACACTACATGAACAGGGACTCTACAACATTTAAATTTTCTACGGTTACAACAGGCTCTACAATTCCTTCATATAGTAAACAAGGCTATCGTATAACAGAATCTGACGGGTGGGGGAAAATTACAACACCTTATGGCTCTGATTCATGCTTAAGAGTTGTAACCACTCAATATTCTCAAGATAGTATAAAAGGATCTTTAGCCATTGGAACATTTACAATTCCATTAAATATTGGATTTCAAAATTACACAAAAAGCTATCAATGGTTAACTCGCGGAGAGAGGATTCCATATCTGGAAGTAACCGGAACATTAGTTGCCGGTAATTTTGTTCCTACTCAGGTAAAATACCGTGATATTAGGCGAAATATTGTGGGAGTAAAAGAAGAGACACTTAACAATTTGGCGATAGCAGTTTTTCCAAATCCGGCAAATACGGAATTAAGTATTCTTATTCCTGAAAATGCGGGTCATATTGTTGCTGAAATAATTGATTTGCAAGGAAAAATTGTATTGTCAAGGGATTTAGGCAGTAATTCTCAAATGATTAATCAACATCAAATTGATGTGTCATCTTTGGCTAAAGGACTGTATATTTTAAATTTATCCAATTCATTGGGAAAACAATCCTTAAAAATTTTGATACAATAGTTTTGTTTCATGAATAAATAAATTATTTTTACCACAAAAATTAAACTATTATTTATGAGTTCTCATCACGATCACGACAATCATTCTCACGAAGCAAAACCAGTTGCATTTCGTACCCCATTAATTTTAGGCCTAGTAACTATTTTAGTTATTTTATTAGCAGTAAGCACTTGTGATAACAAACATCACGGTTCTTGCGAATGCAAAGAAGAGTGCTCTGAAGAATGCATGAAAAAGTGTGAAGCAGGCGATCACTCAGGACACAATGCTGCCGCAACTCACGGAACAGAGCACGCTGAAGAAGCTCATGAAGTTGTTGTTGAAGAACATCCTGCTGTTGCTGATACTACAGCTAAGATTGATACAACCCATGCAGTTCCTGCAAAAGTTGAAGAACATGCTCACCACTAAATTAAAAAGATATATCAAAAAAGGCTCTACCACATAGTAGAGCCTTTTTTATTTGTGTGGTTGTCAATGTTTCTTCAAAAAAAGCGATTCGGATGAAATCATTTACTTAATCTGACAGTCTCTGGTATAAGCTCCAAATCCATCATTACCTGAACCTTCTTCATCATTACAACGATTTTCGGCTCTTGCTCTTGTGTCCTTAAACGTATATTTGCCATCGTCGGTAGTTAAGGTTGTTGAGCCGTTTGTTCTTGTAATGGAACATTCACATTCATAATTTTTTTTGCAAGACACTAAACTAAGTGTAAATAATGCAACAATTGCAATAACTGATTTTTTCATAACTGTATAATTTAAGTTTAACATTCTTTTCTCTAATTCTAAAGCAAAGTAAGAGACAAAAAAAGCCCTGAAATCAAAAAAAAGACAAGCCCCGTTTTTTGATAGCCAAAAAGGGAAAGTTTTAGGCTGGTCTAGCTAAACAAACACGATTATTTCGTAATATTGCACAATTAAAAAATTATAAAATGGCTACAGATAACTTTCAGGCACATGACTATTATTTAATGGATGAACTATTAAGTGATGAACATAAATTAATTCGCGATACTGCCCGCGCTTGGGTAAAAAAAGAAGTGACTCCAATTGTAGAAGAAGCTTGTCAAACAACAACGTTTCCTAAACAATGGATTAAAGGATTGGCAGAAATAGGTGCTTTTGGGCCTTATATCCCAACAGAATATGGCGGACCAGGTTTAGATCAGATTTCATACGGATTAATTATGCAGGAATTAGAGCGCGGCGATAGCGGATTGCGTTCTACAGCATCTGTTCAAAGTTCATTAGTGATGTATCCTATTTATGCCTATGGTAGCGAAGAGCAAA
>JAEUTR010000618.1 GCA_016787365.1 Bacteroidia bacterium | reverse complement strand
CGCAAAAGACAATTACTATATCGAAGGTGATTACATAGGTATCAGTGGCATTGAACGCTCCTATGAAGAAGAATTAAGAGGCGTTAAAGGAAAGCAAATTGTAATGGTGGATGTACATAATAAAACCAAAGGACGTTACATGAATGGCTTATTTGATACGGCAGCTATTGCAGGTAAACCTTTATTCAGTAGTATTGATATTGTACTTCAGGAATATGGCGAAAAATTAATGAAAGGTAAAAAAGGTGCCGTTGTTGCTATCGAACCAAGTACGGGAGAAATTTTATGTTTAGTTTCAAGTCCAGGTTATGATCCTAATTTATTGGTAGGAGGAAAAGAACGCTCCAGAAATTACACCAAGCTTTATTACGATTCTTTAAATCTTCCCCTATTTAACAGGGCTCTAACCGCCATGTATCCTCCCGGATCAACATTTAAATTAATTGACGCCTTAATTGCACAACAGGATGGATTAATTAACCGTTCTACTGTTTTCCCTTGCCATGGAGGTTACCCACCCATGGGAGGTCATCCAAAATGTCACCCGCATCCTTCAACAGATTTACCGGGATCGATTGCAACATCCTGTAACTCTTACTATAGTTATGTATTCAGAGAAATTGTTGATCAAAAAAAATATCCAAAATTTGAAGACGGCTACAATCACTGGCGTGATGCGGTTCGTTCTTTTGGACCAAACACAAAATTAGGAACTGATTTACCTTTTGATAAGCCAGGTAACGTTCCGTCTGTTGAGTATTATAATAAAATATTCGGGAAAAATCATTGGAGAAGTAATACGGTTGTCTCCTTAGGAATAGGGCAAGCCGAATTAACCTTAGTACCTTTACAAATGGCTAATGTGGTAGCATCTATTGCCAACAGGGGTTATTTTTATACACCTCATTGTATTAAAGGTGTTGGAATGGAAAAAACATTGGATCCCAAATTTAAAGAAAAGCATTACACCTATGTTCAGAGCCAAGAAGCGTATGATAATGTATTGGACGGAATGCAAAAATGTTTTGATGCGGGTACAGCTACCGCATCAAAAATACCAGGTATTATTGCCTGTGGGAAAACAGGTACTGCCGAAAACCCTCATGGAAAAGATCATGCTGTATTTTCTGCATTTGCACCAAGAGAAAATCCAAAAATAGCTATTGTTTGTTTTGTGGAAAATGCCGGATTTGGAGGAACATGGTCAGCACCAATCGTAAGTTTAATGATTGAAAAATATTTAACCGGAAAAATTACACGACCTGAAATGGAAAAAAGAATGATGGAAGCGGATTTAATTGGCGGAAAAAATTTATTAGGCAGACAACAATCACCCAAACCAAAAAAGAAACCTTGAGAAGACAAGAACATAGTTTATTTTATGGTATAGATAAAATTACTGTACTAACCTACACACTATTAGTGTTTATGGGGTGGTTAAATATATACGCTGCTGTTTATAACGAGGAGCATCAAAATATATTTGATACTTCTCAAAAATATGGGATGCAATTAGTATGGATAGGCAGTGCTTTTTTTATTGCTACGTTTATTTTAATTATTGACGCTGGATTTTATACAATTTTCGCTTACTTCTTTTATGTTTTCTTATTGATAGCTTGTATTGCAGTTCCATATGTTGGAAGGTCAATTAAAGGTAGTAAATCTTGGTTTGGATTTGGTTCTTTTGGGGTGCAACCTGCTGAGTTTATGAAATTTGCAACAAATTTAGCACTTGCAAAATATTTAAGTAATGTGAATATCGAGGTAGAAACGTCGAGAAGGAATAAAATTTCTGACTTAATAAAAAATTATAAAAATACCATTATTGCTGTTGTCATTTTAGGTTTACCATTGCTCATAATTAAAGTATTACAAGACGAAACCGGTTTGGCACTTGTACTTATAGCCTTTATAATTACATTGTATAGAGAGGGTTTGTCAGTTAATTTTTTAATATTTGGACTTCTATCAGCGTTGTTATTTGTATTATCCTTAGTTATAGAATCTCAAACTCTAATTATTGTTTTAGGAATAATATCTGCATTAGCCTTTTTATTTATTAAACGCTCTCGTAAAAACATGATCATTGTTGCTATTGTATTTGCAGCGGCCAGTGGAGTTGTTTTAGGCACAAACTATGTTTATAATCACTTAGAAGATCATCAACGAGTTAGAATTGATGTATTATTAGGCAGAGGAACGGTAAATTTAAAAAAAGAAGGTTATAATGTAAATCAGGCTAAAATTGCTATTGGTTCTGGTGGTTTTTGGGGTAAAGGTTATTTACAAGGTACTCAAACCAAATATGATTTTGTTCCCGAACAAGATACTGATTTTATTTTTTGTACAGTTGGCGAAGAATGGGGTTTTGTTGGCACAACAGTAGTTATCATATTAGAACTTTTTTTGATCATACGTATTATTTTTATGGCTGAGAGGCAACGTTCTCCATTTAGTCGTATCTATGGGTATGGAGTTGCGTCTGTATTATTTTTTCACGTAGCAGTTAATATTGGTATGACCATTGGATTAATGCCCGTAATTGGTATACCACTTCCCTTTTTTAGTTATGGAGGCTCTTCCCTTTGGTCGTTTACAATTCTACTTTTTATTTTTATTAAACTGGATGCTAATCGATTAGTTATTTTAAGATAATATTTTTTTGTAAATTAGTGGTATGAATTCTTTAAGAAGTAAAATAGAAGAAATTTTAATAAAAGAAAATTATACTTTTAGTCAGTTAGCTGACTACTTAAATCTTTCTGAAGAACAATTAGAGCAAGGATTAGCAAACAAAACATTAGAACTCAGATACCTTGAAGATATTTCTAAAAATTTAAAAGTTCCATTATACAGTTTCTTTAGAGATAACAACATTAAAGTTAATTATAACGAAAAGCCATATTTCACTAATAAATTGTGGAATGACGATGATGAAGTTAGTCCTCAAAAATTAATGGAAGAAATTGATTTGCTCAAACAAGCTATTTCCTATAAAGAAGCTGAATTAGCGAAAAAACTGAAATAAAGCCCAAACTCACATTGGTTTTAAATTCTCCGATTCTATTGCTATATTTGTATAAGGATATTATTTATATATGTTAGCAGATTTATTTCTTACGTTTTTATTAGTCTTATTAAACGGTTTTTTTGTGGCGGCAGAATTTGCCTTGGTTAAAGTCCGCTCTTCTCAAATAGATTTATTAGCGCAAAAGGGTAGCAAAAGAGCTAAAGTTGCTCAACAGCTAGTGCAAAAATTAGATTCTTATTTATCGGCTACTCAATTAGGTATAACATTAGCCAGTTTAGGTTTAGGTGCTTTTGGTGAACACGTTATGAGCGAAGTTGTAGGAAACTTTTTCGCCAATATGAATATCACTGTTAATCCTCATGTAGTTACCGTTCCAATTGCCTTTACGCTTATTACCTTTTTTCATATTACCATTGGTGAACAAGTACCCAAAATGTTTGGCATTAAATATCCATTGGAAATGACTTTATTTATTTCGTGGCCAATGCGCATTTTTTATTTTGTGTTTGCTCCTTTTATATGGTTACTTAATCAATCTTCAAATTTATTTTTAAGGATGTTAGGTATTAAAAAAGTAGGTGAAGAAGATGTACATACCGAAGAGGAACTGCGTTTAATATTAACAGAAAGTGAAGAAGGTGGTGCTATTAAGCCAAGTGAAAATGAACTGATTCAAAATGTATTTGATTTTGATGACCGACTTGTAAAACAAATCATGGTTCCTCAAAACCGAGTAACAGCTATTGACATTGAAGCTTTAGATAAAGATGGTATTGTTCAGAAAATATCAGAAGAAGGATTTTCTAGATACCCAATTTATTTAGGTGACATTGATAATATTATTGGTGTTATTTATGCAAAAGATTTATTTAAAGAATTAATTTCGAAAAAATTCAGAACCATTAAAGATATTATGCGCCCGGCACACTTTGTGCCCGAGAGTATGAAAATCAACGACCTTTTAAGAGACTTTCAGAAATTACATATGCAAATAGCTATTGTTACCAATGAGTTTGGTGCAACAGCAGGGATTGTAACCATGGAAGACATTATTGAGGAATTGGTTGGCGAAATACAGGATGAACATGATGAAGAAAAACCAACTGTAGAAAAGAAAAGTGAAACAGAATATGTAGTCAATGCTCATAGCAGTATTGGTGATGTAAATGAATCATTGCCTATGTCTCTTCCGGAAAGCCCTAAATATGAAACTATATCCGGCTTAATTAATTTTTTATGGGGAAGGATACCTGGCGTAAATGAAAAAAGACAATATGGTGGTTACGAAATAACTGTATTACAACGCAAAAAACAAACTGTTGAATCGGTTAAATTAAGAGTATTAGAACCTAACAAAGTAGAGTGATTTAATTATCCAGATAAATTCTTCCTTGTCGCCACATGTCTACAGCCTGATACCATGGTGCTTTAAATGATTCACTTCTTTCTAAAAAATAATCATTATCCGTAAACGGATTTTCTATTTTGATAAATGAATATATAATGGAGTTTGGATTTCCTACTTCTCCATATACCCAAACTTCACCATTTTTACGTTTCGACACTTTATTAGGAGCTCCAAATACAATATAAATCATGCCTCTATCTGTTTTCCATCCTTCCTGAAAACTTGTAAATAGTTTGTTGGCTTCCTGCACTCTACCATAATATTTTTTAATTAATTCTTTTGCCCGTTCTTTACCACCGGCTATTTCCAGCCAAAATTTATCTATTGCTTCTTTTTTATCAGTAGCTGACATACAATTGTCATATTCTTTTTTAGCCATAATATATCTGGTAGCTAAAACCATCTGTTCCGTATTTTTAATTTTCGGATAAGACGATTCATAAACAAAAAAAGTAACTCCATCTTTCGTTTCATGATTTGTTTTGAGATGAAAAAATCCTTTTTTAGGAAGTGCTAATTCAAACTTATTATTGGTTTCATAAATACTAAAAGTAGAATCCGGCTTGTAACTAAAGTGAGGCATATGCTCCATTGAGAAAGGAGGCAGCGCTAATTTAAAATTAGGTTTAAAATAATCCACTTCAAATAATTTTTCTTTGTTTCTGAACGACTGCAAATACACAACATCATCCGGTTTATAATAGGAAGAAAATAACACTTCATTTCTTGAATTGGTCATCAGAAAATTTTGTCTACTCGCATTAGAATATTTATTAGAAAACTCGCTGCTTGTGTAAATCGTTTTTTTATTCACATCAATTACATCTATATCAATATAATAATTAAACCCTTTTTTGAGTTTAATTAAAATATCACCCTTTAAAAATCTAATAACCGCATCTGTTTGTTTATCTCTGATAATGACCGACGCTGTATCTACTATAGCCCCTAACTTATCTTCAAGACTGCTTTTTAGTACTATTTTTACATGGCTATAGTAATAATTACTGGTATCTGTTTTTTTATAAATTAAAACTTCGTTGGAAATTTCATAAAACAACTGACTAACACTATCATTGATATGAAAAATAGTGTATTTAGCATTCAGTTCATTATTTTCTTTTTTATAAAGCCTGTCGGTACTTGACTGATTAACTTTTTGCGATGTACAGGCAACAAAAACGGAGATAATAATTAAAAAAGAAAAGTATATACTTTTGAAGATATTCATACCCAATGAAGGTAAGAAAAAATAAAATTGGTTATGAAAATTATTTCATTTCGAATGGCTTTCGCTCATATTGGCAGCAATCAGGTAACTTACCATATGCATAATCATCACCGTAATAACCATCATTATCATAACCTGCTTTAGCAATCAATTCCTGAATACCATTTAAACTAATTTTAGTTGTATCAAATTTCACAGTCATTAAGGTGGATTCTGCACTCCAATTTTTTTCAATCACACCATCAACATTACAGGCAGTTTCTATAGTAACCTTACATTTTTCGCAATTTCCCCAAACTTTAAATGTCTCCGTTTTTTCTGTAGAAGCATTTTTACAGGAAAAAAGACAAAATATTGTAAAAAACAGAATATAGAATATAGATTTCATTAATCGATTTAAATAATTAAAGCTTTGCAAATTTATAATTTAATTTCAAAAAATGTTCAATATAATGAGGAAGGGCAAATTTTAAGTTTTTTTGTGCTTTAATATTATCATGAAAAACAATGATACTTCCATTCCTTGTATACTTGATACTATTATCTAAACATTTTTTAGGAGATGT
>JAEUTR010000598.1 GCA_016787365.1 Bacteroidia bacterium | reverse complement strand
TTACAAAAATTGTATTTATATATGTATCTGCATATACAAAGTAGCCTTTTTTAAGCATAAATGTTTCTATGGATCTATCCTTAGGCTTAATATGTGTTTCAGAATAAGTGCATGTTTCTGCACATATAACAGGTATAGGATATTTATTAAAATCAAGAGTTTTTAAAACTTCTAAATCTAATCCTTCAATATCAATCGATAAAAAATGGGGAGTTGAGTTAAAATTTTCAGAAATGATAGAATTTATATTTTTCAATTCTACTTTTTCTATTTTCACTAATTTGTAGCTACCGAATTTCACTCTATATTCTGCCTCTTCTTTATTAAATGTATTATGAGCTGGTTCTTCAAATATATAAAAATCAGCAGTTTTAACTTCATTAAACCCAACTCCAATATTTAAAATAATATCTTTTGGCCTTACTTTTTTTATTTCGTCAATTAATGTTTTATCAGCTTCAACCAATACGCCAGTACTGCCATTTTTGTAAAATCTATATGTGTTAGAAGCTTCTTTAGGTTTATAAACTCCTAACTCAAGGTAGGAGGGTGCAAATATTTTAAGTTGCGAAAATAAAAATCCCACACAACAATCTTCTCCGGCCTGACTAAATGATTCATTTGTGTATGGCAAAGGTACTATTGCATAAATAAAATTTTTTACTCTATCTTTTAACTTTATTAGCATATTCACAACTTAAACTATTTCAATTTCGGGTAGTGGAAATATAAATTTACCTCCTGCTTCCATAAAAGCCTGTTCTCTTTCCAAGATCGAATTTTTAAAATGCCATGGCAATACTAAAAAATAATCTGGCTTCATACTATGTGCTTCTTTTTCTGATATAATTGGAATATTTGTTCCAGGAGTGAATGAGCCAAATTTTTGTTCATTAACCTCAGCTATGTATGGAATATGCTTAGTTGTAAATTCGCAAAACTGCAATAATACATTTCCTTTTGTAGAAGCTCCATAACCAAAAACTTTTTTACCATCTGCTACAAGAGCTTCTATAAGTTCTTTTAAGTTTTTTTTATGTTTAAAAACTCTGCCTTCAAAATCTTTATATGGCTTAATAGTATCTAATTCCATATCATCTTCTTGCTGCAACATCCAATTAATGATAGGAGTATTAGAAGTATAACCAGCACTTTGCTTACATGCGGTAACGGCAAAACTCCCTCCGTTTACTGAATTCATTTGAACATCAATAATTCTCATATTTTGACTTTCGAGTAATTTTTTCACTACCTTAAAAGAATAAAATTCAAGATGTTCATGACAAATGGTATCGTATGAATTTGTTCTTAACATAGAGGGCATGTAACTTTGTTCAAAATGCCATATTCCATTTTCGTCTAAACAATTAAAAATATCATTTACAAAACTTGCAGGATTTTCTAAATCATAAAACATAGCAATAGAAGTAATGATTTTTGCTTTTACTTCTTTAAATTCTTTTTTAAAGACTTCTGCGTTAAAAAAATTGGGAATTAAAGTGAGTTCATTGGTATAATATTCTTTAAATTTTGTTCCTGTAGGATCAATGCCTACTTTTTTACATTTACTCTTATACGCTTTCAATGACGTAGCATCATTACTTCCAATATCAATTACTAAATCATTATCTGTTATCTGTGCTAATCTTTCAAGTGCATGTATTTTATGGGTTAAATGTTTAACCATACTTGCATTTAATCCAGAACGATAACCATAATTATCTCCATACATTTCATCCAAACTATACGATTGCTTTAATTGCAGCAAACCACTATCTGGGCACCAAACCATATCTAATGGTCCTTTGGTGATTTTTTCGTTTGTCGATTTTGGGAAAACTCCTGTTAAATACTGTTCGCCTAAAGACAAGACATTTACAAGATTTGCACTTCCACTAATTCTACACTTATCAATTTCTTTATATGAATTATTCATGCTGAGGATTTTAAATTAATTAATTCTATATATGATTACGCTATTATTTTGGTGTAATTAAAAAATTATGTCCATTAATAACTCTTTCAAACTTGTAATCTATTTCTGCCACAAAATCAACATACTGTTGAAAAGTAAAATTTAATTCTTCTTCGAATAAATACTCATATTCAAAAATGATTGGCATTTTATGTTTCAAAATTGTATGTTTAGCACCTTGCAAAGCATAAAGATCACCACCTTGTACATCTATTTTCATAAATGAAATAGGAGTAGATATGTTTAAACTATCAATAGTTAATGTTTTTACAGGCCTGCCTTTATTATTTTTATAATCTATTCCATAAGAACCAAAAGCGTTAAACCGCTTAAAATCTTGTACAGGAAAATATAACGTTTCGTTATCTTTATAATGAACTGCTCCAAAATTAGGAATTATATTTTTTTTATGATTCGCTTCAATATTTTTTTGCAACACACTATAAACAAAATCATCCGCATCAAACGCATATACTTGCCCTTCATCGCCAGTCATAACTGAAAAAAGTATTGCCATTTGACCAAAATTAGAGCCTACATCCAAAACAGCTGTCCCTTTTTTAATATATTTTGATGCTAAATCAACAATTGGTTCATCAAATATTTGATCAGCTATAATTGTTTGAACAACAACATCGGAATAGGCGTGCTTAGGCAAAAAATAATTTCCAGTCTTAGTCTCATATTTTTTTAATTCCTTTGAGTAAATAGTTTTTTTATTATTACTCTTTGTAATAT
>JAEUTR010000582.1 GCA_016787365.1 Bacteroidia bacterium | reverse complement strand
ATAAATTATGAAAAACAAATTAAAAATAGCTATTCAAAAATCAGGACGTTTAAGTGAAAACTCCTTAAAGCTTTTAAAAGAATGCGGGATCGATATCGATAACGGATTAAATAAATTGAAAACAGAAGCTTCTAATTTTCCCATTGAAGTTTTCTTTTTAAGAGATGATGATATTCCGCAATATGTAGAAGATGGCGTGGCAGACATTGGAATTGTGGGGGAAAATGTATTATTAGAAAAAAACAAAAATTTAAAATTAGTTGACAAACTAGGTTTTGGAAAATGTCGTTTATCATTGGCTATACCAAAAGACCAAAATTATAAATCCATTAAAGATTTAAATGGTAAACGTATTGCTACTACCTACTCTACTATTTTATCCAAATATTTAAAATCACAAAAAGTAAAAGCGGAGATTCATGAAATTAGTGGCTCTGTAGAAATTGCTCCGAGCATAGGGCTCGCTGATGCTATTTGTGATTTAGTAAGTTCAGGAAGTACTTTATTTACTAATGGATTAAAGGAAGTAGAAGTTATTTTGAAATCAGAGGCTGTACTAGTAGCAAATAAAAAATTAGGAAAAGAACAGCAAACAATTTTAGATAAATTGTTGTTTAGAATGAATGCCGTTAGAAAAGCTAAAAACACCAAATACATTTTACTAAATGCTCCTAATAACAAACTTGATGCAATCTGTAAAATTTTACCCGGTATGAAAAGTCCAACTATTTTGCCTTTAGCCAATAAAGGTTGGAGTTCGGTACACTCTGTTGTTGAAGAAAATCAGTTTTGGGAAATCATTGAAAAACTGAAAGCAGAAGGTGCACAAGGCATTTTAGTTGTGCCAATTGAAAAAATGATATTGTAAACAATTTACGATTTTAGAAGTACGATTTAAAAATATAACATAGAGAATAAACATGCTGTTAATTAAATACCCGGAAAAAGAAAGTTGGAAAGATATTTTGAAACGACCAGCAATTGATAATACATCTTTAGAGTCTACCGTTCAATCAGTATTGACAGACATTAAAGCAAACGGACAATCAGCTGTGAGAAAATATACTTTACAATTTGATAAAATTGATATTGAAAATATATTAGTAACTGACGTTGAATTTTCAGAAGCAGGAAAATTAATTACTGATGATTTGAAAAATGCTATACAATTAGCTAAAAAAAACATAGAGACTTTCCACTTAGTACAAAAAGAAAACTTACAAGTTATTGAAACAATGTCTGGCGTAAAGTGCTGGAGAAAATCAATCGCTATTCAAAAAGTTGGATTATACATTCCAGGAGGAACAGCGCCTTTATTTTCTACCATTTTAATGTTAGGTATTCCTGCAAAATTAGCTGGTTGTGAAGAAATTATTTTATGTACTCCACCTGACTCTAATGGTAATATTAATCCTGCTATTTTATATACAGCACAATTAATTGGTATTACTAAAGTATTTAAAGTTGGCGGTGTTCAAGCAATTGGCGCCATGGCTTATGGTACAATTATTATTCCTCAGGTATATAAAATATTTGGTCCGGGAAACCAATACGTAACCTGCGCTAAACAATTAGTCAATAAACAAGGGGTAGCCATTGATATGCCGGCTGGTCCATCGGAAGTAGCTATATTAGCAGATGAAACTTGCATTCCTGAATTTGTAGCAGCTGATTTATTATCGCAGGCCGAACATGGTTCAGATTCACAAGTAATTTTAGTTTCAACGAATGAAAGCGTTATCCAAAAAATTCAAACTGAATTAGAAAAACAACTAGCTGTTTTGCCGAGAAAAGAATTAGCGACTAAGGCATTAGAAAACAGCAAAGCTATTTTAGTAAAAACGAATACTGAAGCTATTACCTTATTAAATGAATATGCTCCCGAACATTTAATTATTGCCTGCGCAAATGATGAGCAACTAGCAGAACAAGTTATAAACGCAGGATCGGTATTTTTAGGAAATTATTCTTGTGAAAGTGCTGGTGATTATGCTTCTGGAACCAATCATACCCTACCAACCAACGGTTATGCAAAAGCATATAGCGGTGTATCACTAGATAGTTTTGTGAAGAAAATCACCTATCAAAAATTAAGTAAAGAAGGGATAAATAATATTGGTCCTGCTATCGAATTAATGGCAGAGGCAGAAGGATTACAAGCTCATAAAAATGCAGTGACCGTAAGATTAAAAAGTAATTTATAAATCATGTTCGACATCAATACAATAGTTAGAGAAAATATCAAATCACTACAATCTTATAAAGTGTGGAGAGATGATTATTTAGACAACAATGAAGCTGTTTTTTTAGATAATTGTGAAAACAATTTTGGCTCACCTCTTGGTTTAGGTTATGAGCGTTACCCTTCTTCTTCTCAAAGCAAAGTAAAAGAAGCGATTGCTAATTATAAAAATATAAACTCAAATCAGGTTACTATTGGAAATGGAAGCGACGAACTCATTGATTTATTAATACGATGCTTTTGTGAGCCAAAAGAAGATAATATTTTAGTTTGTGAACCAACTTTTGGGATGTTTAAAGTATATGCTCAATTAAATAATGTTAATGTATTAAACGCACCACTAGTCAAAGAAACTTTTCTTTTTGATGAACAACAAATTTTAAAAGCTGTCGCAACACACACAAAATTAATTTTTATTTGCTCTCCAAATAACCCCACAGGAACAAGCATTTCAATAGAACAACTAAGAACCATAGCATCAAATTTCAATGGCATTGTTGTAGTAGATGAGGCTTATATTGATTTTTCAGAAAAACAATCTGCTGTTAATCTTATTGCTGAATATTCAAATGTTCTTGTACTACAAACTTTTTCAAAAGCGTGGGGATTAGCTGCTTTAAGAGTTGGGGTAGCATATGGGAATCCTTCTATTATTGAAGTCTTAAATAAAGTTCGTCCACCTTTTAATATTAATTCCAATTCACAAGAATTGATATTAAATGCCTTGAAAAAATCATCAATTAAAGATACATTAGTAGAAAGCATTTTAAAACAAAAAATATATTTAGAAAACGAATTGCAGCAGTTGTCATTTGTAAAAAATATTACTGAAAGCGATGCCAATTTTTTGCTAATTGAAGTTACAAATGCAAAGCAAATATGTGACTATTTATTAGAAAAAAATATTTTAATCAGCAATCGTTCCAGTTTATTAAATTGTGAGAACCGAATCCGTATAAGTGTTGGAACCGAAAAAGAAAACAAACAATTAATTACTTTATTAAAACAATATAATTAACATGCAAAAAGTATTATTTATAGATAGAGACGGGACTTTAATTTGGGAACCACCAGTTGATTTTCAAATTGATAGCTTTGATAAATTAAAATTCTTACCTGGTGTTATAACCTGGTTAGGAAAAATAGTTCGCGAGTTAGATTATGAACTAGTAATGGTAACAAACCAAGATGGATTAGGCACTGAATCATTTCCTGAAAATACGTTTTGGCCAGTACATAATTTAATGGTTGACACATTGGCTAACGAAGGTATTGTGTTTGAAGACCAATATATTGACAGGACATTTGAAAAAGATAATCAACCAACTCGTAAGCCAAATACTGGTATGCTTACTAAATATGTTAATGGAGATTATGATTTAGAAAACTCATACGTCATTGGTGATAGAATAACTGATGTAAAATTGGCTAAAAACTTAGGGAGTAAATCCATCTTCATTAAAAACTATGACAAAGAAACTGGGTTTGAAAGTGAGATCGATAAGATCGTGGAAACATGGGAAGAAATTTATAATTACTTGAAGCTACCTGAAAGAAAAATCACACACATCAGAACTACAAAAGAAACCGACATTGCAGTAGAAATTAATTTAGACGGTAGTGGAAAATCAAATATTAAAACTGGATTAGCATTCTTTGATCATATGCTGGAACAAATAGCTAAGCACGGCAATATTGATCTATCAATTAATGCCAAAGGTGACTTACACATTGATGAACACCACACCATTGAAGACACAGCTATTACATTAGGAGAAGCATTTGCAAAATCTTTAGGTGATAAACGAGGTATTGAACGATATGGTTTTTGTTTACCGATGGATGATTGTTTAGCTCAAGTAGCTCTAGACTTTGGTGGCAGAAACTGGATTGAATGGCAAGCTGAATTTAAACGCGAAAAAATTGGAGACATGCCAACAGAAATGTTTTATCACTTTTTCAAATCATTTAGTGATGCTTCAAAATGTAATTTAAATATTAAAGTAGAAGGGCAAAACGAACACCATAAAATAGAATCTATTTTTAAGGCCTTTGCGAAAGCTATTAAAATAGCCGTAAAGAGAGATCCTAATAACATGAGTTTACCAAGTACAAAAGGAGTTTTATAATAACGAAAAAACGTGTCAGTTCGAGCTGTTATCCTGAGCGGAGTCGAAGGGCGAGAACAAAAAATAAAATTCAAAAATGAAAGTATCAATCGTAAAATACAACGCTGGAAATGTGCAATCTGTTCTTTTTGCATTGGAGCGAATAGGAATTAGTGCTACTGTCACAGATGATAAAGATGTTTTAACATCATCTGATAAAGTTATTTTTCCTGGTGTGGGAGAAGCAAGTTCAGCAATGAAATATTTAAACGAGAAAAAATTAGATGAAGTAATTGTTAATTTAAAACAACCTGTATTAGGGATTTGTTTGGGCATGCAACTAATGTGTCAATATTCAGAGGAAGGAAATACGAACTGCTTAGGAATTTTTGACAATAAGATTAAACTGTTCTCTTCCACCTTTGAAGGGGGTGTCCGAAGGACGGGAGATGTCAAAGTACCACAAATAGGTTGGAATACTATTTATGATTTAAAAACTAATTTGTATCAAGACATTAAAGAAAATGAATACATGTATTTTGTTCATAGTTACTATGCAGAGGTTAGCGAACACACCATCGCAAAAACAAATTACGGTATAGAATACAGTTCATCCTTACAAAAAAATAATTTTTACGCCGCGCAATTTCACCCTGAAAAATCGAGTGATGCGGGTCAACAACTATTAGAAAACTTTATACAATTTACGAAGTAGGATTTGCGAAGTACGAGTTATGAACAACGAAGGAGTGAGTGCAATTTAAGAAATAGAAAATATGAAGAAAGAAAATATTGAGAATCAAAATTCTGAAATCAAAATTCTGAAATCGAAATTCGTCGCTCGAAATTCGTCGTTTGAGATTATTCCGGCAATAGATATTATAGATGGTAAATGTGTGCGATTAACACAAGGCGACTATTCACAAAAAACAATTTACAATGAAAATCCTCTAGAGGTTGCTTTAGAATTTGAAAGCATTGGTATTACTCGTTTACACTTAGTAGATTTAGATGGCGCTAAACTTGGCAAAGTAGTAAACTACAAAGTATTGGAGAAAATCGCAAGCAAAACAAAACTCTCTATTGACTTTGGCGGAGGCATCAAAACCGATGACGACATTGAAACAGTATTTAATTATGGCGCCGATTTAGCAACCATTGGAAGTATAGCAGTTAAAAATAAAGAACTATTTTTTTCATGGATAAAAAAATATGGCGCTGAAAAAATATTTTTGGGGGCAGATGTCAAAAATGAAAAAATAGCCATTGGTGGTTGGCTGGAAACAACTAATGTTTCTATCTATGATTTCATTGAGGAAAATTTAAACGAAGGAATTAAACATCTATTTTGTACAGATATCTCAAAAGATGGGTTATTACAAGGACCATCTATTGATTTATACAAAAAAATGATTGGTAAATTTCCTGAGTTAAATTTAACAGCAAGTGGGGGTGTTTCTCAATTAAGCGATTTAGTAGAACTAAAACAAATTGGTTGTTCAGGTGCTATTGTTGGAAAAGCGATTTACGAAGGACGGATAAGTATGAACGAATTAAAAAAACTCGTACAATGATTACAAAGAGAATAATACCTTGCTTAGATATTAAGGACGGACGAACCGTAAAAGGCATCAACTTTGAAAACATCAAGGATGCTGGAGATCCTGTGGAGTTAGCTATTGAATACGCTAAACAAGGCGCTGATGAATTAGTGTTTTTAGACATCACAGCCACAAATGAAAAACGTAAAACTTTGTCGGAATTAGTCACTCGAATTGCTAAACATATCAATATTCCATTTACAGTTGGTGGCGGTATTAGTTCTGTTGAAGATGTATCAATTTTATTAAATGCGGGAGCGGATAAAATTTCCGTGAATACCTCAGCCGTTAAAAATCCTCAACTAATAAACGAATTAGCTAATCAATTTGGAAGTCAGTGTGTGGTTTTAGCTA